>NZ_JBEYZD010000020.1:0-137248 GCF_040645895.1 Streptomyces olindensis
CGTCCTGACGCGCCGCCGCACGCCGGAGCGTGATACCGGCTCAGGTGGTTACCCGTCACCCCATGGCCGAGCACCGTCCCTGCACCGCACGCAACGAGACGCCGCTGCAGCGCGCCGACCGCAACTTCGTCGAGCTGCTCCAGGAACTCCGCGTCACCCAGACGGGCGTACAGATCCTCTTCGCCTTCCTGCTGTCGCTCGCCTTCACCTCGCGCTTCGAGGACCTCGACACGGTCCAGCGCGTCACCTACGTCATCACGCTGCTGCTGGCGGTCCTGGCCGCGGCGCTGTTCACCGCGCCGGCCGCGCTGCACCGCTCGCTCTTCCAGCAGGGCGCCAAGCCGCGCATCGTGCAGGTCTCCTCGCGTCTGGCCACCACCGGCCTGGTCGTACTCGTGTTCGCGTTCAGCGGTTCCGTCCTGCTGGTGGTCGACGTGACGACCGGCCGGGCCGGCGGTATCGCCGCGAGCGCCGCGACCTTCCTGGTCTGCGTCGGCCTGTGGGGGCTGCTCCCGCAACTGGTGCGGCGGGCGGGCCTGCGCGACGAGACGGCCGGGACGGCCGAGGAACCGGCACCGGCCCGCTCTGCCCCCGTCCAGGTCCCGGCACAGCTGCGGGACACCGTCAGGCAGCCGTCGGCGCTTCGGGGAACGACACCGCGCGGGGAGGCGTCGGCACGACGCCGGTGACACGCGGGTCGGCGGCCGGGGGCCGGGCCGTAGGGGGTGGATCGGAGAGGGCCGCCGGGTCGGAGAGGGCTGGCCTGGCCGACGAGCCACGGGATCGGCGGGAGTCGGCGGCCGGCGAGTGCCGGGCCGGCGAGTGCCGGGGCGGCGAGTGCCGGGGCGGCAAGTACCGGGGCGGCAAGCGCCGGGTCAGCGAGTATCGACGTCAGCCGATCGGGGCGACGTCGTGTCAGCATCGGCGTCGGCGGATCGGGGCGGCGTCGTGTCGGCGTCGGCGGGTGTCAGCCGAGGGGTGTTCTCTGGCCGGCCCTTCCGTGGTCACGACGCCCGGGGTCGCGCCCGTTGTACGCGGGCAGTCCGGGGTGCTGCGCGGGCGGGCCGCGTCGTAGGTTCCGGTCGCCTGCCTCGCCGCTGTGACGTTACGGCTCCTGCTGTCCCGCCGCCGTCACGGGCTGGGCCGGGACCGTCCACGGGAGTTCGACGGAGATGGTCTTGCCGCCCTCGCGGGTGGGGCGGATGCGGAGCCTGCCGCCGCATTCCGCGGTCAGCCAGCGGATGATGGCCAGCCCACGGCCGTTGTCCTGCTGGACCGCGGCGGGGAGCCGTCTGGGGAAGCGCGGATGGCTGTCCGTGACACCGACGCGCAGGTGCTCGTCGCGGTCGAGGGTGACGTCCACGGTGAACGTGGGCGACTGACCGAAGGTGTGCTGGACGGCGTTGGTGGCGAGTTCGGAGATGATGAGCCGGATGGTGTCGGACACTTCCGTGTCCGCCGGCAGGCCCCACTCCGCCAGCGTGCCCACCACGTAGGCACGCGCTGCGGAGACCGAGGCGGGATCGCTCGGCAGAGTGACGGAGGCTTCCAAATGGTCTGCCATGGCGACGTCGTCCCTTTCCCACGGGACCGCAGTCCGACACGGAGCGGAAGGTTCGAGTACGGTCCCGGACTGGTGCTTCGTCGCCAGACTGCCACCAGAACACCCATGAAGGACGGCGATCCACCAAGATATGCATATATCTGTCGCTCAAAGCGGTGAACTCTGCGACGCGAGACCGTATTTGGGTGGCTCGGAAGGAGTAAGGAGAAGCCCATGCAGCACGGTCCCGCGGTGCGCCGCCGGAAACTGGGCGCCGAACTGCGTGCGCTGCGCACCTCGGCGGGGCTCACCAGTGGCGAGGCGGCCCGGCTGGTGGGCTGGCACCAGTCCAAGGTCAGCCGGATCGAGACGGGCACGAGTGGGGTGAAACCGGCCGATGTGCGGTTACTCCTCGACGCCTACGGTGTGGCAGAATCCCAACTTCGCGAGTTGCTCCTGGTGTTGGCGGGGTCCGAGGACAGCGACGGCCGGCACCACTGGTGGCACGCCTACCGCGGGGTGCTGCCCCCGACCTACCGGGATTTCATCAGCCTGGAGTCCCAGGCCAGCGCGATGCGCACCCTGGAGACCACCGTCGTCCCAGGCCTGCTCCAGACGCCCGAGTACGCGCGTGCGGTGACGAGCGCCGCGGTGGAGGGGCTGTCGGAGGACCGGCTCGACACCCTCGTCGAAGTGCGGCTGGCCAGGCAGGACGTGCTGCGTGCGGATCCGCCGCTGGAACTGAGTGCCGTCCTGGACGAGGCGGTGCTGCGCCGCGAGGTGGGCGGGCCCGGGGTCATGGCCCGGCAGCTGGAACGCCTGGTGGAGGCGGCGCGGCTGCCGCAAGTGCGGCTCCAGGTGCTGCCGTTCGCCGCCGGGGCGCACATCGGCGTCACCGGCCCTTTCGTTATCTTCTCATTTTCGAGCACTTCTGATCTGGATGTGGTTGTTCTCGACCACTTGACGAGTAGCCTCTATCTCGAACGGAAAGAAGACCTCCGGGCCTACACGGAGGCCTTCAACGCCCTTCAGATCCACGCCCTTTCGCCCGAGGACTCGTTGGATTACATCGCCGGGACAGCCGCCGGCGCGTAAGGAGGCACCATGCGTGCACTGCCTCGTCATGTCCCCTCAAGCACCGAACTGCACGGTGTGCGATGGCTGCGCAGCAGCTACAGCACCGGCGCGAACAACTGTGTCGAGACCGCGTGTCCGGACACCCCTCCCTGGGCCGGACTCCTCGCGGTGCGCGACTCCAAGGCCCCGGCCGGGCCCGCGCTCCTCTTCTCCTCCGGGAGCTGGGCGGAGTTCACGGCCGCGGTGGACCGTATGTGAACCCCGTCCGATCAGCCCGCCGTCGAGCGACGCACGGCCGTGTCACGCCGACTCATGGCCGCGTCTCGCCGATCAGCCGTACAGCGCGTTCGATCTGCTGACCGGTCAGGTCCGCGCGGGCGGTCAGCCTGAGCCGTGAGATGCCGTCCGGCACGGAAGGAGGACGGAAACAGCCCACGGCCAGGCCGGCCGCCCGGCACTCGGCCGCCCAGCGCACGGCGTCCTCGGGAGAGGGCGCCCGCACCGAGACCACCGCGGCGTCCGGACGCACCGCTTCCAGACCCGCGGCGGTCAGGCCGGCGTGGAGCTCGCCCGCCACCGCGCGGGCCCGCGCCGCCCGCTCCGGCTCGCGGCGCAGCAGCCGCAGGGCCGCCAGGGCCGCCCCCGCCGCGGCGGGGGCGAGTCCCGTGTCGAAGATGAACGTCCGTGCCGCGTTGACCAGGTGGTCGATGACCCGGGCCGGGCCGATGACGGCTCCGCCCTGACTGCCGAGCGACTTGGACAGCGTGACCGTCACGACGACGTCGTCGGCGCCCGCGAGTCCCGCCGCGTGCGGGGCGCCTCGGCCGCCGTCGCCGAGGACGCCCAGGCCGTGGGCGTCGTCGACGACCAGTCCCGCGCCGTGCTCCCGGCAGGCCTCGGCCAGCGCGGCGAGCGGGGCCGCGTCGCCGTCGACCGAGAAGACCGTGTCGGACACGGCGACCGCCGGACCCTCGTGGCCCGCCAGCGCCTTGCGCACGGCCTCGGGCTCGGCGTGCGCCACGACCTGGGTCGTGCCGCGGGCCAGTCGGCAGCCGTCGATGAGCGAGGCGTGGTTGCCCGCGTCGGAGACGATCAGCGAACCGTGCGGGGCCAGCGCGGTGACCGCCGCGAGGTTGGCCGCGTAGCCGGAGGAGAAGACCAGGGCCGCCTCGGCACCGCAGAAATCGGCCAGCTCCCGTTCCAGCTCCGCGTGGAGTTCGGTGCTGCCGGTGACGAGCCGGGAGCCGGTCGAGCCGCCGCCCCAGCTCCTCGCGGCGCGGGCCGCGCCCCCGGTGACCTCCGGGTGGCGGGCGAGTCCCAGGTAGTCGTTGCTCGCCAGGTCCAGGAGCGGCGAGTCGGCCGGACGGGGGCGCAGGGTCCGTACGAGTCCGGCGCGGCGGCGCAGCCGCGCCTGCTCGTCGATCCAGCCGAACGCCATGGGTGGTCCTCCGGGGAATTTGTAGGCAGTGCACAGACACTAGCGGGACGACCAGCAGGTCAGTGTGTGGCAATACCCACACCTCGAAGCGACTCTGTTGTGCGAACTCTCCTTGGCCGCGGGCGGCTCCGTAGGACAGGATCGGCTCTCATGGACCTGCTGAACACGCTGGTGGAGAAGGGGCTTCGGCGCGAGCTGCCGACCCGTGACGAGGCACTGGCCGTCCTCGCGACGTCCGACGACGACCTGCTCGATGTGGTGGCCGCGGCCGGGAAGGTGCGCCGGCACTGGTTCGGCCGACGGGTGAAACTCAACTATCTCGTCAACCTGAAGTCCGGCCTGTGCCCCGAGGACTGCTCCTACTGTTCGCAGCGGCTCGGCTCCGAGGCCGGGATCCTCAAGTACACCTGGCTCAAACCCGACCAGGCCTCCGACGCGGCGGCGGCCGGTGTGGCGGGCGGCGCCAAGCGGGTGTGCCTGGTGGCCAGCGGGCGCGGCCCCACCGACCGGGACGTGGCCCGGGTCTCCGAGACGATCAAGGCGATCAAGGAGAACAACGAGGGCGTCGAGGTGTGCGCCTGCCTCGGACTGCTCTCCGACGGCCAGGCCGAGCGGCTGCGCGAGGCCGGCGCCGACGCCTACAACCACAACCTCAACACCTCCGAGGCGACGTACGGCGAGATCACCACCACGCACACCTACGCCGACCGTGTCGACACGGTCAACAAGGCGCACGCGGCGGGCCTGTCCGCCTGCTCGGGGCTGATCGCCGGCATGGGCGAGACGGACGAGGACCTGGTGGACGTCGTCTTCTCGCTGCGCGAGCTGGACCCGGACTCGGTTCCGGTCAACTTCCTCATCCCGTTCGAGGGCACGCCGCTGGGCAAGGAGTGGAACCTGACGCCGCAGCGGTGCCTGCGGATCCTGGCGATGACCCGGTTCGTCTGCCCGGACGTGGAGGTGCGCATCGCGGGCGGGCGCGAGGTCCATCTGCGCACGATGCAGCCGCTCGCCCTGCACCTGGCCAACTCGATCTTCCTCGGCGACTACCTGACCAGTGAGGGCCAGGCGGGCAAGGCCGACCTGGAGATGATCGCGGACGCCGGGTTCGAGGTGGAGGGCACCGGCCAGGTGACGCTGCCGGAGCACCGCGCCGCCGGCGGCTGCGGAAGCGATGGCGGCTGCGGTTCCGAGGGGTCCGAGAGGTCCGAGGGGAAGGGCGCGTGCGGCTCCGCACCCGCCGCGCCGGCCGGTGAGCCCCGTACCGACCTGGTCGCCGTGCGCCGCCGGGGCGCCGGGACGGACCTCGCGCCCAATGCCTGAGCTGACGGTGCCCGAGCTGCTGGAGCTCGACCGGCGGCATGTGTGGCACCCGTACGGGCCGATGCCCGGCCGCCGGGAACCGCTCGTCGTGGAGTCGGCGAGCGGGGTGCGGCTGCGGCTCGCGGACGGTTCGGGGGACCTGGTCGACGGCATGTCGTCCTGGTGGTCGGCGATCCACGGCTACAACCACCCGGTGCTGAACGAGGCCGCGCGGGAGCAGCTCGGGCGGATGAGCCATGTGATGTTCGGCGGGCTCACCCACGAGCCCGCCGTACGGCTGGCGAAGCTCCTTGTCGACATGTCGCCCGAGGGGCTGGAGCACGTCTTCCTCGCCGACTCCGGGTCGGTGTCGGTCGAGGTCGCGGTCAAGATGTGTCTGCAGTACTGGCGTTCGCTGGGCCGCCCCGGCAAACAGCGGCTGCTGACCTGGCGCGGCGGCTACCACGGCGACACCTGGCAGCCGATGTCGGTGTGCGACCCCGAGGGCGGGATGCACGAACTGTGGAGCGGGGTGCTCCAGCGCCAGGTGTTCGCGGATCCGCCCCCGGCGGAGTTCGACGAGACGTACGCCGAGCACCTGCGGTCGCTGATCGAGCGGCACGCCGACGAGCTGGCCGCGGTGATCGTCGAACCGGTGGTGCAGGGCGCGGGCGGCATGCGCTTCCACTCCCCCGCGTATCTGCGGGTGCTGCGCGAGGCGTGCGACGCGCACGGCGTGCTGCTGGTGTTCGACGAGATCGCCACCGGCTTCGGCCGCACGGGCGCCCTGTTCGCGGCGGAGCACGCGGCGGTGACGCCGGACGTGATGTGCGTGGGCAAGGCGCTGACCGGCGGCTATCTGACGATGGCGGCGACGCTGTGCACCGCGCGGGTCGCCGACGGCATCTCGCGGGGCGAGGTCCCCGTGCTCGCCCACGGCCCGACCTTCATGGGCAACCCGCTGGCGGCGGCCGTGGCCTGCGCCTCGATCGGGCTGCTGCTCGGCCAGGACTGGCTCGCCGAGGTCAAGCGCATCGAGGCGGGACTGCGCGAGGGGCTCGCGGCGGCCTCGGACCTGCCGGGGGTGACGGACGTACGGGTCCTCGGCGCCATCGGGGTCGTGCAGCTGGACCACGCGGTGGACATGGAGGCGGCGACGGCGGCGGCCGTGCGCGAGGGCGTGTGGCTGCGGCCGTTCCGCGATCTGATCTACACCATGCCGCCGTACGTCACGGGCGACGCGGACCTGGCGCGGATCGCGCGGGCGGTGTGCGCGGCGGCGCGAGAGGGATGAGCGGGGTGTTGACATGCCGGTACTGGTGATCACGGGCACGGGCACGGAGGTCGGCAAGACGGTCGTGACCGCCGCCGTCGCCGCCACGGCTCTGGCGGCCGGCCGTTCGGTGGCCGTGCTGAAGGCCGCGCAGACGGGCGTGCGGCCGGACGAGCCGGGGGACGCAGCGGAGGTCGCGCGCCTCGCGGGCCCGGTGACGACGGCCGAACTCGCCCGTTATCCGGATCCGTTGGCCCCGGCCACGGCAGCGCGCCGGGCCGGTCGTACGCCGGTGCACCCACACGAGGTCGCGGAGGCCGCCGCCAAGCTGGCCACCGAGCACGACCTGGTGCTGGTGGAGGGGGCGGGCGGACTGCTCGTACGGTTCGACGCGGCCGGCGGCACGCTGGCGGACGCGGCCGGGCTGCTGTCGGCGCCGGTGCTGGTCGTGGCGCAGGCCGGGCTCGGCACGCTGAACACGACGGAGCTGACGGCCCGCGAACTCCGCTCCCGAGGGCTGGAGCAGGCGGGCGTGGTGATCGGGAGCTGGCCCTCGGAGCCGGATCTCGCCGCGCGCTGCAATCTCGTGGACCTGCCGGACGTGGCCGGGGCGCCGCTGCTGGGGTCGGTGCCCGCCGGGTCCGGGGCCCTCTCCCCCACCGCCTTCCGGGCGGCCGCGCCGCACTGGCTGGCACCCCGCCTGGACGGCACGTGGGACGCGGAGGCGTTCCGGGTGCGTGAGGCGCCCGCGGCCTTCTGAGCGTTCCGCGGCCGTGCGGTGAAACCGGCGAGGACGTGATCGCGTATTGAGCTACGTACGTGATCACCTCGGAAGGGAACACCGTGCACATCCCACACCCACGCCCGTCCCGCCGCACGGCCCTCGCGCTGGGCGCGGCCGCCGCCCTCTCGCTGGGCGGCGGCACGGCCCACGCCTTACCGGGCACCGGCGGCGTCACCGCACGGCTGCGGAAGCTGGAGCGGGAACACACCGCCCGCCTGGGGGTCTACGCCCGCAACCTGCGCACCGGCCGGACGGTGGCGTACCGGGCCGACGAGCTCTTCCCCATGGCCTCCGTCTTCAAGACGCTGGCCGCCGCGGCCGTCCTGCGCGACCTCGACCGCGACGGCGAGTTCCTGGCCCGGCGCATCCACTACACCCAGCAGTACGTCACGGACTCCGGGTACTCCCCCATCACCGAGGACCACGTCGCGACCGGCATGACCGTCGCCGAACTCTGCGACGCCACGATCCGCTTCAGCGACAACGCCGCGGGCAACCTGCTGCTGAAGGAGCTGGGCGGACCGACCGCGATCACGCGGTTCGCCCGCTCGATCGGTGACGGGGTCACCCGGCTCGACCGCTGGGAGCCCGAGCTCAACAGCGCGGAACCCTGGCGGGTGACCGACACGACCTCCCCGCGCGCCATCGGCCGGACCTACGCCCGTCTGGTGCTCGGCGACGCGCTGGAGCCGCGGGACCGGGCCCGGCTGACGGACTGGCTGCTCCGCAACACCACGAGCGTCGAGAAGTTCCGCAAGGCCCTGCCGGCCGACTGGCTGATCGCCGACAAGACCGGCGGCGGACGGTACGGCGGCAACCACGACGTGGGCATCACCTGGCCGCCGGACGGTCCCCCGATCGTGATGTCCGTGCTGACCACCCAGCCGGAGGAGGACGCCCCGGCCGACAACCCCCTGGTGGCCAGGACGGCGGAACTGCTGGCATCGGAACTCGTCTAGGGCCTGTCGTTTGGATCACGCCGCAGACGCGGGGCCTGGCACGCACACCTGCCGCGTTGTCGTCACTCGCCGACGCTCCGCGTCGACTCCCTCCTCCGCCTTGCAGCTGCACGCACCAGACCCCGCTCACCGGCACCGAACAGCACCGTCGCTTTCCTGCGACCTGATCCAAACGACAGACCCTAGCCGGCCGACGAGGCGGGCCGTCTCGGACACACCTGGTCCGCCGGCGGCGCCCGCGGGCAGGGGTGCGCCGGTCTCCCGCGGGGGAGAATCGCGGTAGGCCCGCCTCGTCAGGGAGGTCCCCCATGCCGCTCCGTTCCGGCAAGGTGCCGCGGGACGCCGTGCACCACCCGCTGTTCGCCCGCTGCTACGCCCGGGCCAGCGTGCGCGCCGAGACCCGGATGGGCATGGCCCGGGTGCGCGAGAGACTGCTCGGCGGGCTGTCCGGGCGGGTGATCGAGATCGGCGCGGGCAACGGGCTGAACTTCGCGCACTACCCGGGCACCGTCTCGGAGGTCGTGGCCATCGAACCGGAGCGGCTGTTGCGGCGGCTGGCCGTGGAGGCCGCCCTGCGCGCCGAGGTGCCGGTGGACGTGGTGCCGGGGGCGGCCGAGGCGCTGCCGGTCAAGAGCGAGGGCTTCGACGCGGCCGTGGTGTCGCTGGTGCTGTGCAGTGTGCGGGACGTGCCGCGGGCGCTCGGGGAGCTGCGGCGGGTGCTGCGGCCGGGCGGCGAGGTGCGGTTCTTCGAGCACGGCCGGGGCGGCGGCCGGGCGATGACCTGCGCGCAGCAGGCGCTGGACCGGACCCTGTGGCCGGTGGTGAGCGGCGGCTGCCACCTGTCGCGGGAGCCCGTGCGGGCGCTGCGGGACGCCGGGTTCGAGCTCGGCCCCTACCGGCGGGTGATGATGCCGGAGCAGGGGCCGGTGCTGCCCACCTCGTACTGCGTGCTGGGCACGGCGTGGCGTCCGCCGGTCAGCGCGTAGTCACAGGCTCCACTGGCGCAGCTCCCGCTCGATGTCCCGTACGGACGCCTCGCCGCTCTTGACGAGCCGGGCGAGGTCACGGACCTGCTCGGGCGAGGTGACGACCTTGGCGCCGCTGGCGACGAGGTAGGCGTAGGCGACGGCGGAGGCGAACAGGGCGTTGGAGCGTTCCAGCGCGGGGACGTGGATGAGGAGCTGGAGCAGCGCGGCGGCGCGGGCGTGCGGGCTGTCGTAGACGGGGACGTCGAATATCCGGGCCTGGTGGCGTGCGACGGCGGCGACGAGGGCTCCCCAGTCGGTGACCTGGGGGTCCCCGGGGGTCTTCTGCTCGGCGAGCATCAGCAGCCAGGCGAGGTCGATCTCGAGGTTGTTCAACGGTTCAGTGGCGACCTTCGCGCGTGCCCTCACGGTCCGGGCCGAACTCCTCGGCGAAGACGGACTCGTACTGCTTCATGAAGTCGGCGGCGGCCTCCACGAACGTGTGGCCCACCTCGCCGGTGTCCTGTCTGACCAGCTCCTCGATGTAGCGGTTGACGCTCATCCCGCGGGCCAGGGCGCGTTCGCGGGCGGCGCGGGCGGTGCCCTCGTCGACTCGCACGTTCAGCTGGGTCTTCGCCATACCTCGACGCTAGCGCGGGGACGCTAGCACCGGCAAGGGCGGGAGTCCGACCCGCGGAGGATACCGAGTGTGGGCCGGGTCACATTACGCTCGGGCAGAGTCAGGAGGTCCGACGTACACCCTGAGGAGGCGGCCTTGTCCACGCCTGCTGCGGAGCACGCCCCCGGCCTCGCGCCGGCCGACGGGATCGCGGCCCGCGCCCGCGGTCTGACCAAGGCGTACGGCGCGGGTGAGACGACCGTGCTGGCCCTCGACTCGGTGGACGTGGACGTCGTGCGCGGCCGGTTCACCGCGGTCATGGGGCCGTCGGGCTCGGGGAAGTCCACGCTGATGCACTGTCTGGCGGGGCTGGACACCGTCTCGGCCGGCCGGGTGTGGATCGGCGACACCGAGATCACCGGGCTGCGGGAGCGCGAGCTGACCCGGCTGCGCCGGGACCGGATCGGGTTCATGTTCCAGTCGTTCAACCTCATCCCGACCCTGAACGCGCTGGAGAACATCACCCTGCCCATGGACATCGCGGGAAAGAGGCCCGACGGGACGTGGCTGGACCAGGTGATCGACACGCTCGGTCTGCGGGACCGGCTCAGGCACCGGCCCTCCCAGCTCTCCGGCGGGCAGCAGCAGCGTGTGGCCTGTGCGCGGGCGCTGGCCGCGCGGCCCGAGCTGATCTTCGCGGACGAGCCGACCGGCAACCTCGACTCGCGCGCCGGTCTGGAGGTGCTCGGCTTCCTGCGCGAGGCGGTGGACCGGCTCGGCCAGACGGTCGTCATGGTCACCCACGACCCGGGGGCCGCCGCCCACTCGGACCTGGTGCTCTTCCTCGGCGACGGCCGGATCGTCGACGAGATGCCGCGGCCCACGGCGGAAGCCGTCCTCGAACGCATGAAGAGGTTCGACGTGATCCGCACGCGGTTCGAGGAGAACTGACCCCGTGCTCAAGGCGACCCTGAGGAGCTTCCTGGCGCACAAGGGGCGGCTGCTGCTCTCCGCGCTCGCCGTCCTGCTGTCCGTCGCGTTCGTCACGGGGAGCCTGATCTTCTCGGACACCGTCAGCCGCACCTTCGACCGGCTGTTCGCCTCCACGGCGGCCGACGTCACGGTCAGCCCGAAGGAGGGCCTCGACGAGGCGGTGCCCTCCGGCCGGACGGCGACCCTGCCGGCCGCGCTGGCCGAACGCGTGCGGCGGATCGACGGTGTCGCGGCGGCACGCGCCGAGGTGGACGTCAACGGCCTCACGGTCGTCGACGAGAACAACGAACCGGTCGGCCCGACCACCGGGGCGCCCACGCTCGGCAACGCCTGGAACCCGAACGAGCGCAGCCCCGTGGAGCTGACCTCCGGTCACGCCCCGCGCGGGTCCGGCCAGGCGCTGCTCGACTCGGAGACCGCCGACCGCAAGGACGTGCGCATCGGTGACACCCTGACCGTGATCGCGCCGCCCGGGTCGTTCCAGGTCCGCGTCGTCGGCATCGTCACGTTCACCACCACCAACCCCGGTTCCGCACTGGTCTTCCTCGACCCGTCCACCGCGCGGACGAAGCTGCTGGGCGATCCGCGGGCCGCCACCGGCATCGCGGTCGACGCGGCGCAGGGCGTCGACGACGAGCGGCTCAAGCAGCGCGTGGCCGCCGCGCTCGGCGCGCACACCTACGACTTCCGCACGGCCGACGAGCAGGCCGAGTCCGACGTCGAGCAGCTGGGCGGGTTCCTCGACGTCATCAAGTACGTGATGCTCGGTTTCGCCGGGATCGCCGTGCTGGTCGGCGTGTTCCTGATCGTCAACACCTTCTCCATGCTCATCGCGCAGCGCACCCGGGAGCTGGGGCTGCTGCGCGCCCTCGGCGCCGACCGGCGGCAGGTGCGCCGCTCGGTGCTCACCGAGGCCCTCCTGCTCGGCCTGGTCGGCTCCACGCTGGGGCTCGCCGCGGGCATCGGGCTCGCGGCCGGGCTCATCGAGCTGATGGGCCTGCTCGGCATGAACATCGACGCCGACGAGATGGTCATCGGCTGGGTGACGCCCGTGGCGGCGTACGTCGTCGGTCTCGGCGTCACCTTCGTCGCCGCGTACCTCCCGGCGCGGCGGGCCGCGGCCGTCTCGCCGATGGCCGCGCTGTCGGACGCCGAGGTCGCCGGGGTGGGCCGGCCGCTGCGGGTGCGCGCGGCGGCGGGCGCGGTCGTCGGGGCGGCCGGGGCGGCGGCGCTCGTGGGGTGCGCGGTGTCCGGGCGGACGGCGTCGGCGGCGTCCCTGCTGGGCCTCGGTGTCGTGCTGACCCTGATCGCGACGGTGATCGCCGGTCCGCTGCTGGTGCGCCCGGTGATCCGCGTGCTGGGCGGGGCCTTCCCCGCGCTGTTCGGGTCGATCGGCCGGATGAGCCAGCGCAACGCCCTGCGCAATCCGCGCCGTACCGGAGCCACCGCGGCCGCCCTGATGGTCGGCCTCGCCCTGGTCGGCGGCATGTCGGTGGCGAGCGAGTCGATGACCGCGTCGTTCGACCGGCAGATCGACAGGACGCTGGGTGCCGACTTCGTCATCCAGAACACCAACTTCCTGCCGTTCCCGAAGGAGGTCACCGACGCGGTGCGCGACACCGAGGGCGTGGGCCTCGTCGTACGGGGGCGGTTCACGCCGGTGGCGGTGCGGCTGCCGGACGGCGACCGGGTGGAGACGACCGCGGCGGGCTACGATCCGCGGCTCGACGAGGTCGCCAACATCACCTACACACAAGGGGACTCGGCGGCCGCGCTCGCGGACGGGCGCCTGGCCATGGACCGGGACTTCGCCCGCGACCACGGCGTACGGGTGGGCGGCACCGTCCCGGTGGAGTTCCAGGGCGGACGCTCGGCCGAGCTGACGGTCGGCGCCCTCACCGACCAGGACTCCGCCGAGGGGTTCGGCACCCAGGGCGGGCTCTACTTCGGTCTCGGCACCCTGGAGCGGTACGCGCCGGGCGGGCAGGACTCCGCGCTGTACGTCAACGCGGCCCCGGGCACGAGCGACGACGAGCTGCGCGCGGGGCTGGAGGCGACCCTGGACCCGTATCCGCAGGTGCAGGTGCGGGACCTGGCCGACTACAAGCAGCTCGTCCACGACCAGATCGCCGTCCTGCTGTACCTCGTCTACGCGCTGCTGGGGCTGGCGATCATCATCGCGGTGCTCGGCGTGGTCAACACCCTCGCGCTGTCGGTCGTCGAGCGCACCCGGGAGATCGGGCTGCTGCGGGCGATCGGCCTGGCCCGGCGCCAGTTGCGGCGGATGATCCGGCTGGAGTCGGTGGTGATCGCCGTGTTCGGCGCGGTCCTGGGGCTCGCGCTGGGGCTGGTGTGGGGGGTGTGCACGCAGCAGGTCCTCGCGCTCCAGGGGATGACGGCCCTGGCGATCCCGTGGGTCACGATCGTCGCCGTGGTGATCGGTTCGGCGGTGATCGGGGTCGTGGCGGCGCTGCTGCCGGCGTTGCGCGCCTCCCGCATGAACGTACTGGCGGCCATCGCGCACGAGTGATGGAATCGCGGCGGGTACTCAAGTCGCTGCCGTGTGAGGAGAGTTCATGTCGCGTCCGTTCCGCTTCGGGGTCAACCTGCTGCAACCCGCGTCCGCCGGGGAGTGGCGCGCCAAGTGCCGCCGGGCGGAGGAGCTGGGGTACGACGTGATCCTGGTCCCCGACCACCTGGGCATGCCCGCGCCCTTCCCCGCGCTCGTGGCGGCCGCCGAGGCCACCGAGCGTCCGAGGCTGGGCACCTTCACGCTCAACGCGGGCTTCTGGAACCCGGCGCTGCTGGCCCGCGAGGTGGCGACGACGGACGCGCTGACGGGCGGTCGCCTGGAGCTGGGCCTGGGCACCGGCTACGTGCGGGCGGAGCACGAGTCGGCCGGGCTGCCGTTCGGCTCGCCGGGCGAGCGGGTGGACCATGTGCGGCGCACCGTCGAGGAGTTGGGGCGGTTGCTGGGCTCTCAGGAGCACCAGCCGCAGGCGGCGCAGCGGCCCCGGGTGCCGCTGCTGATCGGCGGGAACGGCGACCGCATGCTGCGGCTGAGCGCCGAGCACGCCGACATCGCGGCGTTCACCGGGGCGCGTACGGCGCCGGGCAGCACGACCGGGCAGCTGACGCCGATCACCGCGGAGGAGCTCGACGAGCGCGTGGCGCGGTGTCTGAAGTTCGCGGAGCACCGCGAGGAGCCGCCCGAGCTCAACCTGCTGCTGCAGCTGGTGATCGGCACGGAGGACCGGGAGGCCGCCGTCCAGCCGTTCCTGGAACTCGTGCCCGACATGACGGTGGAGCAGGTACTGGACCTTCCCGTCTCTCTGGTCGGCACGCCGCAGGAGCTGGCGGAGCAGGTCCTGGCCCGGCGGAAGCGTTACGGCTTCACCTACTTCACGGTCCTGGAGCCCTACATGGAGGCGTTCGCGCCGGTCATGGAACGGGTGCGCGCGGCCTGACGTCCGCATGGTGGAACGACCTGTCCCGGCCGCCCCTGCGTGATGTGATCACGGCATGACGGAGCTGCGCATCCGGGCCGCGACGCCCGAGGACCTCGACACCGTGCTGGCGTTCTGGAAGGTCGCCGCCGAAGGCACGAGCATCAGCGACGACCGGGCCGGCGTGGAGAGGCTCGTGGAGCGCGATCCGGAGGCGCTGCTCCTCGCCGAGCGGGCGGGTGAGCTGGCCGGCACGGTGATCGCGGGGTTCGACGGCTGGCGCTGCCATCTGTACCGGCTGGCCGTGCACCCGGACCGGCGCCGCCAGGGGGTCGCGTCCGCGCTGCTGGCCGCCGCCGAGGAGCGCTTCGTACGGCTCGGCGGGCGGCGGGCGGACGCGGTGGTGCTCACCCGCAACGAGACCGCGCACCATGCGTGGGGCGCCGCCGGGTACGCGCCCCAGGAGCAGTGGCGACGCTGGGTGAAGCCGCTGACCGACTGACACCGTGCCGGCTCTCGGCGCCCGTCGGTGTGCACCCCGCAGGAGGTCTTTGCCCATCCTTTACTCTTGGATGGCCACTCGGTTCTGTATGAAAGGTCGTGAGCGTCCGCCCATGGGCGAGCCTCCCAGTCCGCGACACCGCGCGTCCCGCCCCGTCCTGGAGAACCATGGAACGGGGGTGAACCGATGACCGAAGTGCTCCTGCTCCTCGCGGCGATCCTGCTCTCGCTCGCCTGCGGCGCCTTCGTGGCGGCGGAGTTCTCCCTCACCACGGTCGAGCGCGCCGAGCTGGAACGGGCGGTGGAGCGCGGCGAGCGGGGCGCGCAGGGCGCGCTGAAGGCCGTACGGAACCTGACGTTCCAGCTCTCCGGGGCTCAGCTCGGCATCACCGTCACGAACCTGGTGGTCGGCATGCTCGCCGAGCCGTCGATCGCCGCGCTGATCGCCGGGCCGCTGGAGGACCTCGGCGTCCCGCGCTCGGCCTCGCACAGCCTCGCGCTGGTGCTGGGCACGGCGCTGTCGACGGTGTTCCTGATGGTCGTCGGCGAGCTGGTGCCGAAGAACTGGGCGATCTCCTCGCCGCTGACCGTCGCCAAGACGGTGGGCAACGCGCAGCGCTGGTTCAGCGCCGCGTTCCGGCCCTTCATCACCCACCTCAACAACACGGCGAACCGGGTGGTGCGCCGGATCGGTGTGGAGCCCGCCGAGGAGCTGGCCTCGGCGCGCGGGCCGCAGGAGCTGGCGGCGCTCGCCCGGCACTCCGCCAAGGAGGGCGCGCTGGAGGCCGACACCGCCGAGCTGTTCGTGCGGACGCTGAACCTCGCCGACCTGACCGCGGAGAACGTGATGACACCGCGTGTGCAGGTCGTCGCCCTGGAGGTGCAGGCGACCCTGGAGGACGTGGCGAACGCGACCCGGGCCACCGGCCTGTCCCGGTTCCCCGTCTACCGCGGCACGCTCGACTCGGTCGTCGGCACCGCCCACGTCAAGGACGTGCTGGCGGTCCCGGCCGAGCGCCGGACCCGGATCTTCGTCTCCGAGCTGATGCGCGAGCCGCTGCTGGTCCCCGAGACGCTCACCGTCGACCGCCTCCTGGACCGGCTCTCCGGCAAGCGCACGATGGCCGTGGTGATCGACGAGTACGGCGGCACCGCGGGCGTCGCCACCCTGGAGGACATCGTCGAGGAGGTCGTCGGCGAGGTGCGCGACGAGCACGACCCGCACGAGCTGCCGGACCTCGCGCCGGCCGGCACGGACGAGTCCGGCCACGCCCTGTACTCGGCGGACGGCTCCGCGCGCGTGGACCACCTGGAGCGCGTCGGGCTGCGCGCGCCGGAGGGGCCCTACGAGACGCTCGCCGGGCTGGTGGCGACGGTGCTCGGCCGGATACCGGCCGCCGGTGACCGGCTCGAGGTCGCCGGCTGGCGGATGGAGGTCCTCGACGCCACGGGCCGCCGGGCGGCCCGCGTCCTGCTGCAGGCGCCCCTCGACAACGAGAAGCCCGACGAGAAGGGGGTCGAGCTGTGACCGCCGTACAGCTGCTGATCGGTCTGGCGACCCTGGTCGTCAACGCCTTCTTCGTCGGCGCCGAGTTCGCGCTGATCTCCGTGCGCCGCAGCCAGATCGAGCCGTACGCCGACCAGGGCGACCGGCGTGCCAAGAGCGTGCTGTGGGGCCTGGAGCACGTGTCCGCACTGATGGCGGCCGCGCAGCTCGGCATCACGCTGTGCACGCTGGTGCTGGGCGTGGTGGCCGAGCCGGCGATCGCGCACCTGCTGGAGCCGGCGTTCCACGCCATGGGCGTGCCCGAGGGCGCCGGGCACGCGGTGTCCTTCGTGATCGCGCTGTCCCTGGCGACGTATCTGCACATGCTGCTCGGCGAGATGGTGCCGAAGAACATCGCGCTCGCCGAGCCGGTGCGCAGCGCGCTGACGCTCGGGCCGCCGCTGGTGGCGCTGTCCCGGGCGCTGCGGCCGGTGATCTTCACGGTGAACGCCTTCGCGAACACGCTGCTGAAGCTGCTGCGGGTGGAGGCCCGGGAGGAGGTGGCCGCCTCCTACTCGGACGCGGAGATAGCGCAGATCGTGAAGGACTCCAGCGAGGCCGGGCTCATCGACGATCGCGCCCAGGAACGGCTGCACGACGCCCT
Source organism: Streptomyces olindensis (assembly GCF_040645895.1). NCBI lineage: Bacteria > Bacillati > Actinomycetota > Actinomycetes > Kitasatosporales > Streptomycetaceae > Streptomyces > Streptomyces olindensis. The sequence continues at coordinate 17,051 of NZ_JBEYZD010000020.1, forward strand.
GGAGCTGGGCCGCCGCCCGGTGCGCGACGTGGTGCTGCCGCTGGAGCGCGTGGTGTACGCGCGCGTGGGCGTCACGCCGGACCAGTTGGAGCGGCTGTCGGCGGAGTCCGGGTTCTCACGGTTCCCGGTGGTGGACGAGGGGCGGCGGATCGTCGGCTATCTGCACGTGAAGGACGCCCTGGACGCCGCCGGACGCGAGGTGCCGTTCCGGCTGCGGGACATGCGGCCCATCGCGCGCGTGCGGGAGGGCACGCCGCTGGACGACGTCCTCACGGCGATGCGGGGCAGCCGTACGCACCTCGCGGCGGTCCTGGGGTCGGACGGGCGGCTGGCCGGGCTGGTGACGATGGAGGACGTGCTGCGGGAGCTGTTCGGCCAGAGGGCGTGAGGAACCGGTCGCCGATGCTCCCGGACGGGTGACCGACTGCTGGGTATGTGCACGGGATACTATTTCCGCCGCCATGGACACGAACCCCACCTACAGCAGCCTGGTCGCGGTCGGCGACTCCTTCACCGAGGGCATGTCGGACCTCCTGCCCGACGGCACCTACCGGGGCTGGGCCGACCTGCTCGCCGCGCGGATGGCGGCCCGTACCCCCGGCTTCCGGTACGCCAACCTCGCCGTGCGCGGCAAGCTGATCCGGCAGATCGTCGACGAGCAGGTGGACGTGGCGGCGGCCATGCAGGCCGACGTCGTCACCCTGGTCGGCGGCCTCAACGACACCCTGCGCCCCAAGTGCGACATGGGCCGGGTGCGCGGGCTCCTGGAGGAGGCCGTGGGGAAGCTGGCCCCCTCGTGCAAGCAGCTCGTGCTGATGCGCAGCCCGGGCCGGCAGGGCCCCGTCCTGGAGCGGTTCCGGCCGCGCATGGAGGAGCTGTTCGCCTGCGTCGACGAGCTGGCGGCGCGGCACGGCGCGATCGTCGTCGACCTGTACGGCGCCCCGTCGCTCGCCGATCCGCGGATGTGGGACGTGGACCGGCTGCACCTGACGGCCGAGGGCCACCGCCGGGTCGCCGAGGCCGTCTGGCAGGAGCTCGGTCACGAGCCGGAGGACCCCGAGTGGCGCACGCCGATGCCGGCGACCCTGCCGCCGGGCTGGGTCATGCGGCGCGCGGCGGACGTACGGTTCGCCCGGCAGCACCTGCTGCCGTGGATCGGCCGCCGCCTGACGGGCCGCTCCTCGGGGGACGGGCTGCCGCCGAAGCGGCCGGAGCTGCTGCCGTACGAGGACCTGGCGTAGCCGCAGGTGGTCGCCCTCGGGACGCTCTCGTAGGTTCCGACGAACCCACCCGTTGCGCTGGCCTGCACGAATCGCCAGTAGAATCCGTCCACGTGACTTCCGCTCCCGCCAAGCCCCGCATCCCGAACGTCCTCGCCGGACGCTACGCCTCCGCCGAGCTCGCCACGCTCTGGTCGCCCGAGCAGAAGGTGAGGCTGGAGCGGCAGCTCTGGCTCGCCGTGCTGCGTGCCCAGAAGGACCTCGGGATCGAGGTGCCGGACGCGGCCCTCGCCGACTACGAGCGTGTCCTCGACACCGTCGACCTGGCCTCCATCGCCGAGCGCGAGAAGGTCACGCGGCACGACGTGAAGGCGCGGATCGAGGAGTTCAACGACCTCGCCGGGCACGAGCACGTGCACAAGGGCATGACCTCCCGCGACCTCACCGAGAACGTCGAGCAGCTGCAGATCCGGCTCTCCCTGGAGCTGATGCGCGACCGCACGGTGGCGGTCCTGGCGCGCCTGGGCAAGCTGGCCGGCGAGTACGGCGAGCTGGTCATGGCCGGCCGCTCGCACAACGTGGCCGCGCAGGCCACCACCCTCGGCAAGCGTTTCGCGACCGCCGCCGACGAGCTGCTCGTCGCGTACGGCCGCGTCGAGGAGCTGCTGGGCCGCTACCCGCTGCGCGGCATCAAGGGCCCGGTCGGCACGGCCCAGGACATGCTGGACCTGCTCGGCGGGGACGCCGCGAAGCTCGCGGACCTGGAGCAGCGGATCGCCGCGCACCTGGGCTTCTCGCAGGCGTTCACCTCGGTCGGCCAGGTCTACCCGCGCTCGCTGGACTACGAGGTCGTCACCGCGCTGGTGCAGCTGGCGGCGGCGCCGTCGTCGCTGGCGAAGACGATCCGGCTGATGGCCGGGCACGAGCTGGTCACCGAGGGCTTCAAGCCCGGCCAGGTCGGCTCCTCCGCCATGCCGCACAAGATGAACACCCGCTCCTGCGAGCGCGTGGGCGGCCTGATGGTCATCCTGCGCGGCTACGCCTCGATGACCGGCGAGCTGGCGGGCGACCAGTGGAACGAGGGCGACGTGTCCTGCTCGGTGGTGCGCCGGGTCGCGCTGCCGGACGCGTTCTTCGCGCTGGACGGCCTGCTGGAGACGTTCCTGACGGTGCTCGACGAGTTCGGCGCGTTCCCGGCGGTCGTCGCCCGGGAGCTGGACCGCTACCTGCCGTTCCTCGCCACCACCAAGGTCCTCATGGGCGCCGTGCGCGCCGGTGTCGGCCGGGAGCTGGCGCACGAGGCGATCAAGGAGAACGCCGTCGCCTCCGCGCTCGCCATGCGCGAGCAGGGCGCCGAGCGCAACGAACTGCTCGACAAGCTCGCGGCCGACGCGCGCATCCCGCTGGACCGCGCCGAGCTGGACGCGCTGATGGCCGACAAGCTGTCCTTCACGGGTGCCGCGGGCGACCAGGTGGCCGCCGTCGTCGCCCGGGTCGAGGAGATCGTCAAGCAGCACCCCCGGGCCGCGGGCTACACGCCCGGCGCGATCCTCTGACGCGCCGCGGACGATGCCCCGATTCACCCCCGAGGAGCTGGCGGCCGCCCGCGACCGTGTCGTACCGGACGTGGTCGCGGACGGTCTGCGGGTGCTGTTCTGCGGGATAAACCCCGGGCTCATGACCGCCGCGACGGGCCATCACTTCGCCCGCCCGGGCAACCGCTTCTGGCCGGTGCTGCACCGCTCCGGGTTCACGCCGCGGCTGCTGAAGCCGTCCGAGCAGCGGGAACTGCTGTCGTACGGGCTCGGCATCACCAACGTCGTGGAGCGGGCGACCGCCCGGGCCGACGAGTTGAGCGCCGAGGAGTACCGGGAGGGCGGGCGGCTGCTCGCGCTGAAGGTCGGGCGGCTGCGGCCGCGCTGGCTGGCCGTGGTGGGCGTGACCGCGTACCGGGCCGCGTTCGACGACCGGAAGGCACAGGTCGGGCCGCAGTCGCGGACGATCGGGGACACGCGCGTGTGGGTGCTGCCCAACCCGAGCGGGCTGAACGCCCACTGGACGGCCGAGACGATGGCCGAGGAGTTCGCGCGGCTGCGGGAAGCCGCCGAGGGCTGATCGGACACGGCGAGCGGTCGTCGGGCACGGCGAGCGGTCATCGACGCCGCCGGTCGCTCACGGCGGAGCGACGCTACCGGTCCCTCATGGCGGGGCGATCTCCGTCACCAGGGCCAGCAGTCGGAGCTCCCGCCACGGGTCCCGGTCGGTGACCGCCACGGCGACCCAGCGGCCGGTGCCCTCCACCTCCCACAGATGGGCGACGTTCGCGCGCTCGCTCAACTCGGCCCACGGCCGGGGTATCTCCTCGCGCTCGGTGCGCAGGAGGACGGTCTGCAGGTTGTAGGGCGGGGTGTCGCCCCAGCGGGAGGCGAGCAGCTCGTAGACCGCGTCCCGGTCCTTCTCGTACTGGTCGACCACCACCGCCCACTGCGCCGGGTCGCTGTCCGTCGCGGCCGCTAATACCGCGACGTGGTGGCCGGGCCCCGAGGCGCCGACGTCCGACGGGCCGTGCTCCGCCGGAAAGGGGCGGTAGCACAGCTCGTCGATGAGGGCGATGTGCTGTGCGATGTTCATGGATCCAGTAAACCCGCCGCCACTGACACTTGGCGGGGCATCAGCCGGGTCCCGGTCAGGCGTCCCGGCGGCGCAGGCGCCACGCTCCCACCAGCAGGGCGGCGGCGGTCCAGAGCGCGGTCACCGCGAGCCCCGACCACGGACCGAGGGTTCCCTCGTGCGTCTCGTGGAGGACCAGCTGTCCCGCCTTGTCGGGCAGGAAGTCGGCGACGGTGCCCGTCGCGTCGCCGATCACGAACGACACGACGAGGATGAACGGGACCATCAGCGACAGCGTGGCCACGCCGCTGCGCAGCAGGGCGGCGAGCCCGGCGGCGAACAGGGCCATCAGCATGAGGTAGACACCGCAGCCCACGACCCCGCGCACCTGCTCACCGGTGCTCAGCCCGTCGGCCGCCGTGCCGAGCCCCGCCCGCGCCAGCAGGAGGGCGGTGAGTGCCGTCAACCACCCCGTCAGCAGGGCCGGTACGGCGATGACGGCCGCCTTGGCCGCGAACCACCGGCCGCGCCGCGGGACCGCGGCCAGCGTGAGCCGGAGCGCGCCCGAGTGGAACTCCGTCGACACCGCCACGGCCCCGAAGGCGACGGCCGCGATCTGCCCCGGTATGACACCGGACAGCGCCGTGAACAGCGGGTCGAAGTCCGGGTCGGACGTCTCGGAGACACCGGCGATCGCGGAGAACGCCGTGGTCGCCGCGAACAGGGCCAGCAGCGCGCCCGGCAGCGAGCGGAGCGTGCGGATCTTGAGCCACTCGGAGCGGAGTACGGGCGTGAATTCCATGGTCAGGCCTCCTGGGGCTGGGCGGCGAACTCGGTCTCGGCACCGGTGAGGTCGAAGTAGGCCTGCTCCAACGTGGCCTCCTCGGCGGCGAGTTCCAGGACCGGCACGCCCGCGGCGGAGGCGATGCGGCCGATGTCGTCCACGCGCGCGTGGTCCACGGTCCAGTGACCGTCCTCGTGTTCCACGGCGTCGTGGCCGTGCCGGGCGAGTGCGCTCTTGAGGGCGACGGGGTCGGTCGTGCGGACCCGGACGCGGGGCCGCACGCGCGCGTGGATGAAGTCCCGCATCGGGGTGTCGGCCAGCAGCCGCCCCCGGCCGAGCACCACGAGGTGGTCGGCGAAGGACGCGGTCTCGTTCATGAGGTGGCTGGAGACCAGGACCGTGCGGCCCTCTTCCGCGAGCCGGCGCAGCACCTGCCGGATCCACACGATCCCTTCGGGGTCGAGGCCGTTGGACGGCTCGTCCAGCATGACGACCTCGGGGTCGCCCAGCAGGGCGGCGGCGATGCCGAGCCGCTGGCGCATGCCCAGGGAGTACGTCCGCACGCGGCGGCGGGCCACGGGCGCCAGGCCGGTCTCCTCCAGCACCTCGTCGACCCGCCGGTCCGGGATGCGGTTGCTCGCGGCCAGCACCCGGAGGTGGTCGCGGGCGGTGCGGGAGCCGTGCGCGGCCTGCGCGTCGAGCAGGGCGCCCACGTGGCGCAGGGGTTCGCGCAGGGTCGCGTAGGCGCGGCCGCCGAGCGTGGCGCGGCCGGCCGTCGGACGGTCGAGGCCGAGCACCAGCCGCATGGTGGTGGACTTCCCCGCGCCGTTGGGGCCGAGGAAGCCGGTGACGCGGCCGGGCAGCACGCGGACGGTGAGGTGGTCCACGGCTCGCCGGCCGCCGAACTCCTTGGTGAGGTCCTGGATGTCGATGCTGGTCATGGCAGCAGCGTGCCCGTCGGTGCGGTGCCCTGGCCTCCCCCGGCGGTGGAGATCGGCTCCCCCGTGCGGGGGAGGCTCGTTGTCGGTGGTGGCTGGCACGATGGCGCAATGGTCCGCATGCTGCGCCCGTTGACGCGGGCGGTGACGTACACGCGGTGGCTGCACCTGGCGGTGGCCACGGTGTGGCCGACGCTGTGGCTGTTCATCGATGAGGCGTGGTGGACGCAGGTCACGGCCGCCGTGCTGCTCGGACTCGCCGGACTCGTGCCCGCCACCCGGGTCGTGGAGGGGTTTCAGGCCAGGCTGCTGCTCACCGGCCGCCGGCAGGACGGTGAGAGCGCGGACATCGTGACCACCCCGTCGGGCACGTGGGCCGATCGCGGGCGGACGGTGGTGTGGCTGGAGGCGCGACTGTGCCTCGGCTGGGTCGTCACCAACCTCACCGTCCAGTTGCCGTTCCTCGCGGTCGACCTGCTGACGACGGGGCTCGGTTTCGGGCCCGCCGCCGACGGGTTCGTGACCGTCGAGGAGAACCACTGGTGGCACGCCGTGCTCGCACCCGTGCCGTTGGCCCTGTCCCTGGTGGTCGTGGTGTGGTCGGGTCACCTTGCCACCGCGCTGGCCGGACAGCTCCTCGGGCCGTCACGCGCCGAGCGGATGGCCGCACTCGAGGAACGCACCGAACAACTGCTGGAACGCACGCGGATCGCCCGCGAGCTGCACGACTCCATCGGTCACGCGCTCACGGTCGCCGTCGTGCAGGCGGGGGCCGCGCGGGCGGCGGGCGACCCGGCCTTCACGGACCGGGCGCTGAGCGCCATCGAGGAGACCGGGCGGACCGCCCTGGAGGACCTGGAGCGGGTGCTCGGCGTGCTGCGCGAGTCCGGGAAGCCGGTGAGCGGCAGGCCGACTCTCGCGGACGCCGACCGGCTGCTGGAGTCCGCGCGCGCCTCCGGGGCGAAGGTCGACGCCGAGGTGACCGGCCCGGTGGACTCCGTGCCCGGGCCGGTGTCCCGGGAGGGCTACCGGATCCTCCAGGAAGCGCTGACCAATGTGCTGCGGCACGCGGGCGCGGTCCCGGTGCGCGTGCGCGTGCACGCCGGCGACGGCACCCTCGTCCTCGCGATACGCAATCCGCTCCCGGCCGCGATACCGGGCCCGGGACGCGGCAGCGGCCTGCGCGGGATACGCGAGCGCGCGGCCCTGCTGGGCGGGCGGGCCCGGACCGGCCCCGACGAGGGTGACTGGCAGGTGCATGTCGAGCTGCCGCTGAGTTGATCTACGCTGGGCCGATGCCGGTCACCGTTCTCCTCGTCGACGACGAACCCCTCGTGCGCGCGGGTCTGCGGGCCGTGCTGGAGGCGCAGCCCGACATCGAGGTCGTCGGGGAGGCCGCGGACGGGGCGGCGGTGATCCCGCTGGTGCGGCGGCTGCGGCCGGACGTGGTCGCCATGGACGTCCGGATGCCGCTGCTCGACGGCATCGAGGCCACCCGGGCACTGCTGCGCACGGTCGACGAGCCGCCGCGGATCCTCGTGGTGACGACGTTCGAGAACGACGAGTACGTGTACGAGGCGCTGCGCGCGGGTGCCGACGGTTTTCTGCTGAAGCGGGCCCGGCCGGCCGAGATCGTGCACGCGGTGCGGCTGATCGCCGAGGGCGAGTCGCTGCTGTTCCCGGCCTCGGTGCGGCAGCTCGCCGCCGAGTACGGCGAGGGCGGCGGCAACCGTGCGGCGCGGGCCGCGATGGAACGGGCCCAGCTGACCGAGCGCGAGGCGGAGGTGCTGCGGCTGATGGCCCGGGGCTTGTCGAACGCGGAGATCGCGGCCCGGCTGGTCGTCGGGACGGAGACCGTGAAGTCGCATGTCAGCTCCGTGCTGGCGAAGCTGGGGGCGCGGGACCGCACCCAGGCGGTGATCGCCGCCTACGAGTCGGGGTTCGTGGCGCCGGGCTGAGGGGCGGGGCCGGTCCTGCCTCCCGCCGTGGTGCGCCGCCCTGCCCCTCGCCGTGGCGCTCCGTGCCGAAGTACGATCCGGCCAACACGCGCACGACCTGGGAGGACGGACGGTGGGGCGGCTGACCGGCGGGGATCCCTCGCTGCTGCGCAGGATCAACTCCGCGGTGGTGCTGCACGCGCTGCGTGCCACGGACTGCGCGACGCTGACCGAGATCACCAGGGTGACGGGGTTGTCCCGGCCGACCGTCGAGGGCGTCGTCGAGGGGCTCATCGAGGCGGGGCTCGTCGTCGAGAAGGCGGCCGAGGAGGGTGCGGCCCGGCGGCAGGGCCGTCCGGCGCGGCGGTTCCGGTTCCGGGCGGAGGCCGGGCATCTGCTGGGCGTGGAGATCGGCGCGCACCGGGTGGCGGCGCTGCTGGCCGATCTGGACGGCCGGGTGATCGGTTCCCAGGCCAGGGACGTGGCGGAGACGGCGGGGGCCGACGAGCGGCTGGAGCGGGTGCGGGGGACGGTGGCCGAGCTGCTGCGGCGGGCCGGGGTCGCACGCGGCTCGCTGCGGGCCGTCGGGGTGGCGACGCCCGGCATCGTCGAGGCGGACGGCACGGTCCGGCTGGGCACGGCGCTGCCCGGCTGGACGGGACTGCGGCTGGGCGAGCGGCTGAGCCGGTCGTTCAAGTGCCCGGTGCTGGTCGAGAACGACGCCAACGCGGCGGCCGTCGCCGAGCACTGGAAGGGCGCGGCCGGCGAGTCGGACGACGTGGTGTTCGTGCTGGCGGGGCTCAGCCCGGGCGCCGGTGCGCTGATCGGGGGGCGGCTGCACCGGGGCTACGGCGGAGCGGCCGGTGAGATCGGGGCGCTGCACCTGCTGGGCCGGGAGGTGACGCCCGAGACGCTCCTGTCCACCACGGACGAGCCCCTGCACCCCCTGGACGAGCAGGCGGTGGCCGAGGTCTTCGCGCAGGCCCGTGAGGGCGACCAGCGGGCCCGCGCCGCCGTGGACCGCTTCATCCAGCGCCTGGTCCACGACGTGGCGGCCCTCGCCCTCGCGCTCGACCCGGAGCTGGTCGTCATCGGCGGCTGGGCCGCGGGCCTGGACGGCGTCCTGGATCCGCTCCGCCGGGAACTCGCCCGCTACTGCCTGCGCCCTCCGCAGGTGACGCTCTCCCGCCTGGGCGACGCGGCAGTGGCGACGGGCGCCCTGCGCCTGGCCTTGGACCACGTGGAGGAACAGCTGTTCACTGTGGAGGGCAGGACAACGACTCCTTAAGGGGCGCGGGGAACTGCGCGACCGGCCACACACCACCCGCAGCCCGTCACGCACCGCACCCCTACGGTGCCGAGGTCAGGACGCCCTCCGCTGCGGCCCGGCATCGATCTCCACGCCCCCCGCGTCCCCGAAGGTCAACCGGCACGTGTCAGCGCGATACGTGGCAACCGACAGCGCAGCCGTATGCCCGGCGGCGACGAACCGCGTCGTCACCACCAGCACGGGCGCCCCGGGCAGCCGGTCCAGCTCCTTCGCGTCGTCGGCCCCGGCGGAGCCGAGTTCCACCGCGTTCTCCTGCCGCTCCAGCTCCACGCGCTGCAGTTCTCGGAGCACCGCACGCGCGCGTGCCGCTCCGGACGGCGCGTCGATCGCGGAGAGCTCCGGCACCGAGGACAGCGGGACGTACAGCAGCTCGGCGGCCACCGGCCGGCCGTGCGAGACGCGGGAGCGGCGCACGATGTGCACGGGTTCGTCGCCGCCGGTCCCCAGCGCGTCGGCGACGGCCGCGGGCGGCACCGCCGCCGAGCAGTCGACGGGCTGCCAGGCGTCCTCGGGGCCGCCCGGCCACGTGTGCGGGCCGGTGCCGAGGGAGACGCCCATGCGGGGCGGCGCGACGGTCGTGCCGACACCGCGGCGGCGCTGCAGCCTGCCTTCCAGTTCGAGCTGCTCCAGGGCCTGGCGGAGCGTGGCGCGGGCGACGCCGAAGCGGGCCGCGAGGTCGCGCTCGTTGGGCAGGATCTCGCCCACGGAGAACTCCGAGTCGAGCGCTTGACTGAGCACGGTCTTGAGATGCCAGTACTTCGGTTCCGGCACCGATTCCAGCTGCGTGGTCCCCACCCTGTCCTCCGCAATCGCCGTGGTCGGCGGCTTTTTAGCGCCCTTGTTTATTAAAGGTTGTTGCACTTCTCTGCGACCATAGGGCGGCCCTGATCCTTGGTCAAGACCAATGGCCGGGAACGTTCACGGGACAGGTGTACGGCCTCGCGGCCGCACCGCTCGGCGGTGTCTAGAGGGCGGTCAGCGACCGCAGCTTGTCGGGGTTCCTGATGACGTAGACCGCCTGGACGCGGCCGTCGGCGACGTCGAGCTGGAAGACGGCGTCGGGCCGGTCGCCGGACAGGACCAGCACGGCGGGGCCGCCGTTGAGCTCCAGGAGGCGGACGGACAGGTCCGGGAGGCTCTTCTGGGCGGCACCGACGAGGAAGCGGCCCACCTTGTCGGCGGTCTGCAGGACCCGCAGCGGCGCCCGCGCCTTGCCGCCGCTGTCGCCGACGAGCCGGACGTCCGGGGCGAGCAGGGCCATCAGGCCCTCCAGGTCGCCGTCGGCCGCGGCGGCGAGGAACCGCTCGGTGAGGTCGCGGCGCTGGGCGGGGTCGACCTCGTAGCGCGGCCGCCGCTCCTCCACGTGCTTGCGGGCCCGGCCGGCCAGTTGGCGCACCGCCGGTTCGCCGCGGTCGAGCATGGCGGCGATGTCGCCGTACGGGAAGCCGAAGGCCTCGCGCAGCACGAACACCGCCCGTTCCAGCGGTGACAGCGACTCCAGCACGACGAGGACGGCGAGGGAGACGGAGTCGGCGAGCACGGCCCGCTCGGCGGTGTCCGGCACGGTGTCCCCGAAGTCGGTGACGTACGGCTCGGGCAGCCAGGGGCCGACGTACGTCTCGCCGCGGGACTTGATCTGGCGCAGCCGGTCGATCGCGAGGCGGGTGGTGATCCGCACCAGGTAGCCGCGCGGTTCGCGCACGTCCGCGCGGGTGGCTCCGGACCAGCGCAGCCAGGCCTCCTGGACCACGTCCTCCGCGTCGGCGACGCGTCCCAGCATCCGGTAGGCGACGCCCAGCAGGACGGGTCGGTGGGTCTCGAAGACGTCGGTCGCGGTCTCGGTGGTCACGGCTCCATCCCAGCCCACCGGTGGGGCGCTGTCCAGGCGGAATCGCCCCGCGCCGGACACAATGGCCGACAGGACGCCGGTGATCGGCGGCGCGGCTCCCGGAGGTGGCCATGCGGTACGCGGTGCTGGGGACGGGGGAGGTCGGACGCACGCTGGGCGGCCGGCTGGTGGAGCTGGGACACGAGGTGACGCTCGGCTCGCGGACGCGGGACAACCCGGCCGCGGTGGAGTGGGCCGCCGCGGCGGGTTCCGGGGCGCACGCGGGGACGTTCGCGGACGCGGCGGCGTTCGGCGAAGTGGTGGTGAACGCGGTGGGCGGGCGGGTGGCACTGGCCGCGCTGGAGGCGGCGGGGGCGGCGAACCTGGGCGGGAAGGTGCTGGTGGACGTCTCCAACCCGCTGGCGTTCGAGGAGGGCGAGCTGCGGCTCTCCCCCGTCGAGTCGGACAGCGTGGGCGAGCAGATCCAGCGGGCTTTTCCGCACGCGCGCGTGGTGAAGACGCTCAACACGGTCAACTGCCGGGTGATGGTGGAGCCGGCGCGGGTGCCGGGCGGGCACCACGTCTTCGTCTGCGGGGACGACCCGGAGGCGAAGGAGCAGGTGACGGCGCTGCTCGGGGAGTTCGGCTGGCCGGCTGATCGCGTGCTCGACCTCGGCGGCATCCGGGCCGCCCGGGCCGTGGAGATGTGGCTGCCCCTGTGGGTCGGCCTGCTGCGGAAGTTCGGGCACGCGGAGTTCAACCTGGAGGTGCGCCGGGCCCGTTGAGCGGCCCGGTAGGAGGAGGAAAGCGGCGGCACGGCGGGGAACGCGGCGACACCTTGGGGCTACCCGTGGGTAGCAATTGCTGACAAGCTGTCTACAGCGTCCGTCAGCCAGCACAGCCGAGGAGCACCCCATGGCCGCCACCGTCTCCTTCGACGTCGCCACCCCGCGCGGCGAACAGAACGTGACCCTGTCGTACACGCGCGAGGGCAGGGGCGCCCCGCTGCTGTTGCTGCACGGCATCGGCCACCACCGGCAGGTGTGGGACCCGGTGATGCCCGCGCTGGCGGCCGAGCGGGACGTCATCGCCGTGGACCTGCCCGGATGCGGTGAGTCGCCGGCGCTCCCCGGCGGCATGGCCCACGACCTGCCGACGATGAACGCCGTCCTCGCGGCCCTGTGCGAGGCGCTGGACCTGGAACGCCCGCACGTGGCGGGCAACTCACTGGGCGGCCTGCTGGCCCTGGACCTGGCCCGGGCGCGCCTCGTCCGCTCCGTCACCGCCCTGTCCCCCGCCGGGTTCTGGAACGCGGCCGAACGCCGCTACGCCTTCGCGGTGCTGATGACGATGCGGCAGATCGCCCAGCGGATGCCGCTGCCGGTGGTCGAGCGGCTGGCCCGACCGGCGATCGGCCGCACCCTGCTGACCAGCACCATCTACGCCCGCCCCGGCCGGCGGTCCCCCGAGGCCGTGATCGCCGAGACGCTGGCGCTGGCCCGGGCCCAGGGGTTCTCCGAGACGCTCCGCTCCGGCAGGACCGTGCAGTTCACGGACGACATCGTGGGCACGCCGGTCACCGTGGCGTGGGGCAACCGCGACCGTCTCCTGATCCCCCGCCAGGGCGTGCGCGCCAAGGGCGTCATCCCCCAGGCCCGGCTGGTCCGGCTGCCCGGCTGCGGTCACGTCCCGATGAACGACGACCCGGCGCTGGTCGCCCGGGTGGTGCTCGACGGCAGCCGCTGAACCGGAACTCCTGCCACCGGCGGGGGCGTTCTAAGGTCTCCCCCATGAGGCCATCGCAGAGCGATCCGGGCACGAATGCCGTGTCCGCCGCCTGGGAGGTGCTGCTCCCGGCCGCCTCGGCGCCGGCACGCGCGCGTGGCCGCGCCCTCCAGGCGGCGCTGCGCGAGGCGGTCCGCTCGGGCCGGCTGGCGCCGGGCACGCGGCTGCCGTCCAGCCGGGACCTCGCGGCGGACCTGGGGGTCTCGCGGGGGCTGGTCACCGAGGCGTACGAGCAGCTGACGGCGGAGGGCTATCTGCGCAGCGGCCGGGGCGCCGGGACGTGGGTGGGCGCGGCCGCACGGGCCGCCCGGCCGCGTGCGCACGACCTCGCCCCGCGCACGCCCGGCGCCCGCGCCGACTTCGTGCCCGGGACGCCGGACCTGTCGCTGTTCCCGCGCGCGGCCTGGGCCGCCGCACAGCGCGCCGTGCTGGCGGACCTGCCGCACCAGGAGCTGGGCTACCCCGATCCGCGCGGACTGCCCCGGCTGCGGACCGCGCTGGCCGGGCTGCTCGCCCGGCGGCGGGGCGTGGTGGCCGACCCGGAGCGGATCGTGATCGTCTCCGGGGTGGCCCAGGCGACGGCCCTGCTCGGTTTCGCGCTGCACGCGCGCGGAGTGCGTGCCGTCGGTGTGGAGGACCCCGGCAGTCCCCAGCACGACGCCCTGTACGCCGCGGCCGGGGTCACGGCCGTGCCGCTGCCTCTGGACGACGAGGGGATCGCCCTCCGGCCGCTTCGGGAGTCGGGCATACGGGCCGTCGTGACGACACCCGCCCACCAGTTCCCCACCGGCCTCGCCTACTCGGCCCGCCGGCGCGCCGGACTGCTCGACTGGGCGCGGTCCGTGGACGGCATCGTCCTGGAGGACGACTACGACGGCGACTTCCGCTACGACCGCGCCCCGGTCGGCGCGCTCCAGGGTCTCGACCCCGACCGCGTCGCCTACACGGGATCCGTCAGCAAGTCCCTCGCCCCGGGCCTGCGCCTGGGCTGGCTGCTGGTGCCGGAGTCCTGGGCGGCGGAGATCGTCGAACGCAAACGCACCATGGATCTCGGCCACCCGGCCCTCGACCAGGCCCTGTTCGCCCGCTTCCTGGAACGCGGCGACTACGACCGGCAGTTGCGCCGCTGCCAGCGCGCCTACCGCGAGCGGCGTGACGTGCTGGTCGCCGCCCTGGAGGAACACTTCCCGGGCGCGGAGGTGTCCGGGATCGCCGCGGGCCTGCACGTGATCGCCACGCTGCCGGAGCGGTACGGCCCCGAGGAGCGGTTCCTCGCGCGCGCGGCCGCGGCCGGGGTGGCCCTGCGCCCGCTGTCCTCCTGCACCCACGCGCGGACCGGGGACGCCGAGGCGAAGGAGGTGCGGCTCGTCCTGGGCTACGCGCACGTCCCTCCGGCCCGGATCGCCGAGGGGATCCGCCTGATGGCGGAGGCGGCCTCCGGGTGACCCGGCGTGCTCGCCCGGTTCCCTCACCCCGCGGTCAGTTGTTCACTTGGGGTTCGTGTGTGCGCTGCGGCGTGCCAGTAGTTGTGGCTCTGCACACTGGCCGGATCCCGTCCCTGGAGGCGTATCCATGTCCCACCGTCCGTTCCCCGGGCGCCGTAGCGTCCTGCGCGGCTCCCTCGCCGCGTCGGCGGCCCTCTCCCTGCCCACCGCGCTCGGCGCGGCGCCGGCCTTCGCGCGGTCCGGGCGCCCCCAGGCGCGGTGGGGTGTGCAGGCCGGAGACGTGACCTGCGACTCCGGGCTGGTGTGGGTGCGCTCCGACCGGCCGGCCCGGATGATCGTCGAGACGTCGGCGACCGAGTCGTTCCGCAACCCGCGCAGATGGCGCGGCCCGCTGCTGGGCCCGGGCACGGACTTCACCGGCACGACCCCGCTGCGCGGCCTGCCGCCCGGCGAGCAGATCCACTACCGCGTGCTGCTCGCCGACCCGGACGACCCGCGCCGCACCGGCGAGCCGGTCACCGGCACCTTCCGCACCGCGTCCGCGAAACGCCGCGACGGCGTGCGGTTCGTCTGGTCCGGCGACCTGGCCGGACAGGGCTGGGGCATCAACCCGGACCTCGGCGGCTACCGGATCTACCGGTCGATGGCCGCTCTGGACCCGGACTTCTTCCTCTGCAGCGGCGACAACATCTACGCCGACGGCCCGATCGCCCCGACCGTGACCCTGCCCGACGGCCGCACCTGGCGGAACGTCACCACCGAGGAGAAGGCCAAGGTCGCCGAGACGCTCGCGGAGTTCCGCGGCAACTTCCGCTACAACCTCCTGGACGAGAACCTGCGCGCCTTCAACGCCCAGGTCCCCTCGATCATCCAGTGGGACGACCACGAGGTCACCAACAACTGGTACCCGGGCGAGATCCTCGGCGACACCCGGTACACCGAGAAGAACGTCGACGTGCTCGCCGCCCGCGCCCGCCAGGCGTTCTCCGAGTACTTCCCGATCTCGACGCTGCGCCGCCCCGACGGCCGCGTCTACCGCGTGCAGCGCCACGGCCCGCTGCTGGACGTCTTCGTCCTGGACATGCGCACCTACCGCAACGCCAACTCCCCGGACGACCAGCCCGCCGACGCGCAGGGCATCCTGGGCCGCGAGCAGCTGGAGTGGCTCAAGCGCGAACTGTCCCGCTCCCGGGCGGTGTGGAAGGTGATCGCCTCCGACATGCCGCTCGGCCTGGTCGTCCCGGACACCGGCGACGGCAAGCCGAACATCGAGGCCGTCGCCCAGGGCGACCCCGGCGCGCCGCTCGGGCGCGAGCTGCAGATCGCCGAGCTGCTGCGGTTCGTCAAGCACCGGCGGATCACGGGCACGGTGTGGCTGACGGCCGACGTGCACTACACCTCGGCGCAGCACTACCAGCCGTCGCGGGCCGCCTTCACCGACTTCGAGCCGTTCTGGGAGTTCGTGTCCGGCCCGCTCAACGCCGGGGCCTTCCCGGCGAACACGCTCGACGGCACCTTCGGCCCGGAGCGCGTCTTCGTGAAGGCCCCGGCCACGGCCAACGTCTCGCCCGCGGGCGGCTACCAGTTCTTCGGCGAGGTCGACATCGACGGCGGCAGCGGCGAGCTGACGGTGCGTCTGCGCGAGCAGGACGGCACCGTGCTCTTCACCCAGGTGCTCCAGCCGGGCCGGGTCGGCCAGTAGGTACGGAGCGCAACGTTTGAAGGAGTGATAAAGAGGGCACGATGCCCTTTTTACCCGCCAGTCACAAGGCGTTCGTGATCACGCAACACCATTCCGTCACAGTGGGTGCATGAAGCGAGAAGTGACGGAAGTGAAGCATCTGGACGACGGCGGCCGGGCGGGCCGTCGGCAGCGGCTCTCGGCGGCGTTCCGGGCCTGGCGAACACGACGCCACGAACACGCGCCGCCGACGGGCGATACCGGGTCCCCGGCACCGGAGCCGGTGCCGGGGGCGAACACACTGTGGCGGATGCGGACCACGGTGAAGGACGAGCCGGGGTCGCTGGCGGCGCTGTGCACGGCCCTCGCCGGTCAGCGGGTCGACATCCTCAGCCTCCAGACGCACCCGCTCGCCGAGGGCACGGTGGACGAGTTCCTGCTGCGGGCCCCCTGCGAGCTGTCGGCGTCGGCGATCACCACGGCCGTCCGGTCGGCCGGCGGATCCGACACCTGGATCGAACGGGCCGACGCGCACGACCTGGTGGACGCGCCGACCCGGGTCCTCTCACTCGCCGCCCGCACCGCCCTGGACGCGGCGGAACTCCCGCTGGCGCTGCGCCAGTTGCTGGGCCGGTGCACCATCCGCTCGCAGCCCGCGCCGGCCGGCGGCGGCCGCGTGCCGGGGGGCCTTCCGGTGGAGGGCGCCCTCGACGACACGGTGATGCGGCTGCGCGCCCCGGAAGGCGGAGTGATCACCGTGGAGCGGCCGTACCTGCCGTTCACCCCGACCGAGTTCGCCCGCGCCAGGGCGCTGGTGGAACTGGACGCCCGGCTCGGTCCGCGCATCCCGCACGGCAGGGACGTGCTGACCCTCGCCGAGGGCAGCGACATCACCGTGCGGCGGGCCGACACACGTGACCTCCAGGCCGCGCGGGCGATGCACGAGCGGTGCTCGCCGCGCACGCTGAAGCTGCGCTACCACGGGCCGGTCGGCGACGCGGACCGGTACCTCAACCACCTGCTCAGCCCGCGGTTCGGGCGCACGCTGGCCGTGCAGACGGCCTCCGGGCGGCTCGCCGGGCTCGGTCATCTGCTGTGGGACGGCGACGAGACCGAGGTCGCGCTGCTCGTCGAGGACGAGTGGCAGCGGCGTGGCATCGGCGCCGAGTTGCTGCGGCGGCTGGTGGCGATGGCCCGTGAGGCCGGGTGCACGAGTGTGTATGCCGTGACGCAGGCGTCCAACACGGGGATGGTCGCGGCGATGCGGGGGCTGGGGTTGCCGCTCGACTACCAGGTCGAGGAGGGGACGCTGGTCATCACGGCGCGGCTGGCTGAGTCCGCGGTGACGACCGGTGCGGAGGAGTTGGGGAGCGCCTCCGCACCGTAGGACGTCATGACCGTAGGCGGGTGCGGGTGCGCTGTGGTTGTTCGCGCACACGCGGCGGAGCCGCACATCAGTACAGCCCCGCGCCCTTTTCGGAACGCAGCGCCCGGGCGAGGTCCTGCCACAGGTCCTCCACGTCCTCCAGGCCCACGGACATGCGCAACAGCCGATCGCCGATCCCCGCTCCCCTGCGGTCCTCCGCCTCCACGATGCGGTGGCTGATGGACGCCGGGTGCTGGATCAGGGTGTCGACGCTGCCGAGGCTCACCGCCGGGGTGATCAGGCGTACCCCGGCGATGACCTCGTGGGGGTCGCCGTGGACCTCGAAGGAGACCATGGCGCCGCCGATGCGGGGGTAGTGGACGCGGGCCACGCGCGGGTCGGCGGCGAGGCGGCGGGCGAGTTCGGCCGCCGTGGCGGAGGCGGCCCGGACCCGGACGGGCAGCGTGGACAGGCCCCGCAGCAGCAGATAGCCGGCCAGCGGGTGCAGGACCCCGCCCGTCGCGAAGCGCACCTGGCGCAGCCGGCCCGCGAACTCCTCGTCGCACGCGACCACGCCCGCCAGCACGTCCCCGTGCCCGCCGAGGTACTTGGTGGCGCTGTGCAGCACCAGCCGCGCCCCCTGCTCGGCGGGGCGCTGCAGGACCGGAGTGGCGAAGGTGTTGTCGACCAGCAGCGGCACCGAGCCGCAGGCGTGTGCCACGGCCCGCAGGTCGACCTCGGCGAGGGTGGGGTTGGCCGGGGACTCGACCATGACCAGGCCGGTGTCCGGGCGCAGCGCGTCGGCGACTCCGGCCGGGTCGGTCCAGGTCACGTCCGAGCCGAGCAGACCGGCGGTCAGCAGGTGGTCGCTGCAGCCGTACAGGGGACGCACGGCGACGACGTGACGCAGGCCCATGGAGGCGCGGGCGAGGAGGACGGCGCTCAGCGCGGCCATGCCGCTGGCGAACGCGACCGCCGCCTCGGTGCCCTCCAGGCGGGCCAGCGCGGTCTCGAAGCGGGCGACGGTCGGATTGCCCAGGCGTCCGTACACGGGCGGGCCGTCCGGCTCGGCGCCGGTGGCGGCGAACGCGTCGATCCGGGCCGCCTCGCCGCGGCTGTCGTACGAGGGGTAGGTGGTGGACAGGTCGATCGGCGGGGCGTGCAGCCCCTGCCGGGCCAGGTCGTCCCGCCCGGCGTGCACGGCCTCGGTGGCGAGTGCTCGCGGTGCGGTGCGTACGTCGTCGTGGGCGCCCATGCTCGCTGTGTCCATGACCGTAGGGTGAACACCGGCCGGGGCTGTGGGGGTGAACCCCGTGCTACGTTCGGCCGATGACCGAATCCGTCGTACTGGACCCGGTGGATCTCCATCTGCTGCGGCTGTTGCAGAACGACGCCCGGACGACCTACCGGGATCTCGCCGCGCAGGTCGGGGTGGCGCCGTCGACCTGTCTGGACCGGGTGGCCCGGCTGCGCCGCTCCGGGGTGATCCTCGGGCACCGGCTGGAGCTGGATCCGGCCAAGCTGGGGCGCGGCCTGGAGGCGCTGCTGTCGGTGCAGGTCAGGCCGCACCGGCGGGAGCTGGTCGGGCCGTTCGTGGAGCGGATCCGGGCGCTGCCGGAGTCGCGGACCGTCTTCCATCTGACCGGGCCGGACGACTATCTGGTCCACGTGGCGGTCGCCGACATGGCCGATCTCCAGAGGCTCGTGCTGGACGAGTTCACGGCCCGGCGGGAGGTGGCCCGGGTGGAGACCCGGCTGATCTTCCAGCAGTGGGAGTGCGGGCCGCTGCTGCCGCCTTCGCCCTCGGCTCAATCCGCGTGACGTGTGCGGCCCCTCGTACGAGGATGGCCGCATGTCTGAGATCAAGAGCCCGCTGCCCCGCGAGGTCGCCGACGCCTACGTCGACGAGCTCATCGCCCTCGACCCGATCACCGGCACGTTCCTCGGCGTGAAGGAGAGTTCGAGCAGGCTGCCCGACACCTCGCCCGCGGGCCAGGAGGCGTTCGCGGAGCTGGCGCGCCGGACGCTGGCCCGGCTGGACGAGGCCGAGCGGCAGCCCGGCGCGGACAGCGACATCGAACGCCGCTGCGGCCGGCTGCTGCGCGAGCGGCTCACCGCCGAACTCGCCGTGCACGAGGCCGACGAGAGCCTGCGCTCCGTCAGCAACCTGAGCTCCATCGCGCACGCGGTGCGGCAGGTGTTCACGGTGACGCCGGCGCAGTCGGAGGAGGACTGGACGGCGATCGCCGAGCGGCTGCGCGCGGTCCCGGCCGCTCTGGAGGGCTACCGGGAGTCGCTGGCGCTCGGTCTGGAGCGGAAGCTGTACGCCGGGCCCCGCGCGACGGCCACGTTCGTGGAGCAGCTCGGCGAGTGGGCCGACGCGGACGGGCAGGGGCACGGCTGGTTCGAGCAGTACGCGGCCGCCGGTCCGGAGTCGCTGCGGTCGGAGCTGGACTCGGCGGCCCGTGGGGCCACCGAGGCCGTGGTGCGGCTGCGGGACTGGATGCGGGACGTGTACGCGCCGGCGATCGAGGGCGCCCCGGACGTGGTGGGGCGGGAGCGGTACGCGCGCTGGGTCCGCTACTTCAACGGCACGGACCTCGACCTGGACGAGGCGTACGCCTACGGCTGGTCCGAGTACCACCGTCTCCTCGGCGAGATGAAGGCCGAGGCCGAGAAGATCCTGCCGGGCGCGGCCACGCCGTGGGTGGCGCTGGCGCACCTCGACGAGCACGGGACGCACATCGAGGGCGTCGACGAGGTCCGCGACTGGCTGCAGGGCCTGATGGACGAGGCGATGGACGCGCTCGACGGCACCCACTTCGACCTGGCCGAGCGGGTGCGCCGGGTCGAGTCGCGCATCGCGCCTCCGGGCAGCGCCGCGGCCCCGTACTACACGCCGCCGTCGGACGACTTCTCCCGCCCGGGCTGCACCTGGCTGCCGACCATGGGCCTGGACCGCTTCCCGGTCTACGACCTGGTGTCGACCTGGTACCACGAGGGCGTGCCCGGCCACCACCTCCAGCTGGCCCAGTGGAAGCACGTGGCGAAGGACCTCTCGCGCTACCAGGCGAGCGTCGGCATGGTGAGCGCCAACGCCGAGGGCTGGGCCCTGTACGCGGAGCGGCTGATGGACGAGCTGGGCTTCCTGACGGACGCCGAGCGGCGGCTCGGCTACCTGGACGCCCAGATGATGCGGGCCGTGCGCGTGATCATCGACATCGGCATGCACCTGGAGCTGACGATCCCGGACGACTCGCCCTTCCACCCGGGCGAGCGCTGGACGCCCGCGCTGGCGCAGGAGTTCTTCGGCGCGCACAGCAGCCGGCCGTCGGACTTCGTGGAGAGCGAGCTGACCCGCTACCTGTCGATGCCGGGGCAGGCCATCGGCTACAAGCTGGGCGAGCGGGCCTGGCTGCTGGGCCGCGAGAAGGCCCGCGCCCGGCACGGGGACGCCTTCGACCCGAAGGCCTGGCACATGGCGGCGCTGTCCCAGGGCTCCCTGGGCCTGGACGATCTGGTGGACGAGCTGTCCGCCCTCTGATCAGCGCCGGAAGCCGCCCTCCGAATCGATGACCTGCCCGGTGACCCACTCCCCCTCGTCCGTGGCGAGCCACGCGATGAGGCGGGCCGGGTCGTCGGGCATGCCCCACCTCCCGGCGGGGAAGCGGGCGGCGACGGCCTCGTAGTCCTCGCCGGTCATGTAATCCGTGTCGACGGGGCCGGGATTGACGGTGTTCACGGTCACCGCGTGTTCGGCGAGCGCCGTCGCGAGGGACCGTGTGACGGAGGCGAGGGCGCCCTTCTGGAGGGCGTAGGCGAGTTCCCAGGGCATGCCACCCGCGATGTCCTGCCCGGACGTCATCATCATCACGCGTCCGCCCGGGGTGCGGGGCGGCAGTGCCGCCCGCAGCCGGGCGTAGGCCTGGACGAGCAGGATCACGGAGCGGGTGTCGACCGCCCAGTGCGTGTCGAGCATCGCCGTGTCGATCTCGGCCAGGGCGCCGTCGAACCCGCTCTGCGCGTGGTTGGCGACGAGGATGTCGAGGCGTCCCCCGAGCGCGTCGGCGGCCCTGGCGACGAGAGCGGCGGGCACGGTCGGGTCGGCCAGGTCGCCGGGGCCGGCGACGACCCGGGCCCCGGGATCGCCGAGTGCGTCGCGCACCGAGGCGAGGACGTCCTCGGGGCGGTCCGCGCCCCAGGGTTGGCCGGCGTCGTGCGGCACGTGGTGGTGCAGGTAGACGCTCGCCCCGTAGGCGGCGAGGCGGCGGGCGACGGCGTGTCCGATACCGCCGCGGCGGCTGGCGCCGGTGACCAACGCGGTCCGGCCGCGCAGGGGCAGGGGGTCGCGGCGCAGTTCTTCGGGGGTGGGGTGAGGGTGACGGGGCATGACTTCATCGTGCGGGGGACCCACTGCCCGACGCACCTGCTTTTCCCCTCAGGGATGGGGCAGACCACAGCACGCCCGCACCCGCCCTGCGGCGCCCCTCGGCGCCTGGGGCGGCTACCGCGGTGCCAGCAGGCGGAGATGGACCAGGTCGAGCCAGGTCTCGGGGCCCGGCCGGACCCGGGCCGCGCGCACCGCGTACCGGCCGGGCTCCAGGGCGACCCGTACGTGGTCGGTCCCGGAGGTGTCCCTACCGGGCCAGGCCGCGTCGAACAGGAGGACCGTGCCGGGTACGTCCCAGCTCACCTCGGTCCCCCACTCCGCGGTCCGGATCGCCGCGGGGACGCTCGCCAGCAGTTCGTCCTCGGAGTTGCCGGCGCACCACCGGACGAAGGCACCGTGGTCGGGCAGGTAGGCGGTGGAGGCGGGTTCCTCCCCCAGGACCAGGGCCGTGCAGTCGCCGACCGGGAGGAGTCCGACGTGGCCGTCCACCTCGCAGGCCCGGTCGTAGTCCGACGCCGTCTCCTCGCCGTCGGCGCCCGCCCAGAACGGCAGGACGGTCTCGGGTACCGCTATCAGCGGCCCGCCGCCCGACTCCACCCACTCCACGACGCCCGGCTCCGCGTATCGCACCATGGCGCAAGAACCTACAGGTTCAACTCGCGGCAAAAAATCGGGGGTTCGGCAGCGCGGTCGCACCGCGGGGGGCGGGGCACCATGTGGTGCCCCGCCCCTGGGCCGGTGGGCCGGTGGGCCGGTGGGTCAGGCGGTCGCGGCGAGCGGCTCGGAGGCCGGCGGCGCCAGTCGGCCGGTGCGGTGCAGGCCGTACAGGGCGGCCGCGCAGGCCAGGCCGAGCACGCACAGCGTGATCCAGGGCAGCGCGGGCAGTCCGGCCGCGCGGGCGGCGTCGAGCGCGGCGCCCGTGCCGAGATTTCCGACGGTGATGCCGATGCCGCAGATCGTGTTGTACAGCCCGTAGTGGGTGGCGACGAGACGGTCACCGGAGAGACGGACGATGGTGTCCATCTCGAACGGGTAGGCGATCATCGTGCCGATGGCCAGCAGCAGCGCCGCGAGCGTCGGCGGAACCGCCGCCAGCAGCCACAGCCCGAGCCCGGAAGCCGGTACCGGCACGGCGGTGGCGAGCAGCAGGGGCACGAAGGCCAGCCCCATGGCCGCGAGCCCGCGCACGAGCGCCTGTCCCGGCTCGTACCGCGCCTTGCACCACGCCGTCACCCGCGTCTGGCCGAGGATCGTGGTCAGCCCGGACACGGCGAAGAGCATCGCCACCGCCGCCGTGCCGAACTCGCCGTCGCCGCCCAGCCGTCGCACCTCCAGCGGCAGCGCCAGGTACACCTGGAAGGACAGGACGTACGAACCGATCATGGCGAGGGAGAAGAGCAGGAACGGCCGGTTGGCGAGGATGCCGCGCCACTGGGCGAGCACACCCTCACCGGCGTGAGCGTCCTGCCGCTCGGCGTCCGGTGACCTCCTGGCGGGCAGCGCGCGGATCTGCACGACGCTCAGCAGCGCGAAGATCCCGGCCGACACCAGGCAGGTGACGCGGAAGTCCACGCCGGTCAGCACCATGCCGGCCAACGGGCCCAGCAGGATGCCCGCCTGGTAGAACACGTTGAAGAGGGCGAACGCCTCGACCCTGCGCTCCCCCGCGTCGGCCGCGAGGTACGCCCGTACGGCCGGGTTGAACAGCGCCCCGGCCAGCCCGGTGGCCGCCGAGGCGGCGAGCAGGGCGGGCAGGGAGTCGACCAGGCCGAGCGTCGCGAAGCCGAGGGTGCGCAGCACGCATCCGGCGACGATCAGCGGCTTGTAGCCGAGCCGGTCGGCGAGTGTGCCCCCGACCAGGAACATGCCCTGCTGGCTGAAGTTGCGTACGCCGAGGACGAGTCCGACGATCCAGCCGGCCAGTCCGAGCGTTCCGGAGAGGTGGGCGGCCAGATAGGGCATCAGCATGTAGAAGCCCAGGTTGATGGTGAACTGGTTGACCATCAACAGCTGGACGCTGCCTTCGTACGACCGGACCTGGGTGTAGAGCCCCTTCACCGGTCCTCCTCCGAGGCGTCGGGCTCGACGTCCGATGCGCCCTGAGCGGCCGGCAGGGTGAGGGGGTCGACGACGGTGGTGCACCGGGTCCAGCGGGTGACCTCCTTCTCGTCCGGGCGGCCGAGCAGCGCCGGTTCGGGTGCCGGTGGTGACTCCAGCAGGCCGTGGGCGGCGCAGTAGTCGTCGTCGTAGACGGTCCCCAGGTAGCGCTGCGGACCGTCGGGGAAGATCGCGACGATCCGGGCGTCCGCCGGCATCGTGCGGGCCAGCCAGCCGGCCACCAGCGCGACCGCGCCGACGCTCCAGCCGCCGGTGGCGTAGTGGGAGGCGGCCAGTTGACGGCACGTCCACACGGCCTCGTGCGGGGCGACCCAGTGGACCTCGGAGAAGTTCTCGTAGGCGACGTTGCGAGGGTGGATGCTGGAGCCGAGTCCGCGCATCAGCCGGGGCCGGGCGGGCTGGCCGAAGATCGTGGAGCCGATGGTGTCCACGCCGACGACGGCCAGCTCGGGGTAGAGCTGGCGCAGCACGCGGGAGACGCCGGCCGAGTGGCCGCCGGTGCCGACGCTGCACACCAGCACGTCCATGTGGCCCATCCCGGAGGCGAGTTCGAGGGCCAGCGGGGTGTAGGCGGCGACGTTGTCGGGGTTGCCGTACTGGTCGGGGCACCAGGAGCCGGGGTGCTGCTCCAGCAGCCGCTGTACGCGGTCGCGGCGGGCCTGCTGCCAGCCGCCGGTGGGATGCGGCTCGGAGACGACGTTGACCTGGGCGCCGTACGCGGTCAGCAGCCGGGTCATGGACAACTCCAGCCCCGGATCGGTGACCAGGGTGACCGGGTGGCCGTACACCATCCCGGCCAGTGCCAGCCCCAGTCCGAGGGTGCCGCTGGTGGACTCGATGATCCGCCCGCCGGGCCGCAGGTCGCCACGGGCCCGGGCCCGCTCCACCATGTGCAGCCCCGGACGGTCCTTGATGCCGCCGGGGTTGAAGCCTTCGAGCTTCGCCCAGAAGCCACGTCCGGGCGGGGCCGGCGGCTCCGACACCCGCAGCAGCGGGGTGTTGCCCACCAGCCCGGACAGGGCGGGCCGGCCGGAGAGGGTCGCGGCCTTGGTCGATGACTGCATGTCTATGTGTTCACTCTCGCTCGATGCGTACCGGTGCGGGTTCGTCTCGCGCGTCCTGGCCATGAGGCGGACCGTGCGTCCGCGCTCGGGCCCCGGGCACGCGGCAGCCGTGACGTCGGTCGGCTGCGAGCGAGTGGTCTAGATCCGCCACCGCGACGTGACTGCGAGCGCCACGCGCCCGGTGCGTGCGCTGCGACGTCTCCGGCGTTCACGCCGTACGAGGGGCCTCGCGGCCACCACGGACACGGCGAGGAGCACGACGGCCGTCGCGCCGAGGGCACGTTCCTCGGCCGGCTGGGCCGCGGCGCGCACGATCATGGCCGCCGCGCACTCCTCGCCCCCGTGGGGAGCGTGGGGTCCATGGGGGTCCTGGTCCGCGGCCATCGCCGAGAACGCGGCGGGCACGGACACCGGCTCGTGCGTCTCCTCGGTCACGCCGTGCAGGACGGCGCAGAGCACGAGCGCCATCACGAGGACGCCGCGGATCGCCGCAGCCATGCGGCCGGACGGTGATGAGCCGCATGGCGCCGGTGGGGCGTGCGCGGGTGTACGGGAAGGGGGCGACACGGGTCCTCCGCGCTGCTGCCACGTCTCCGGCAAGCGCGGAGCGAGCGGCAGGCATGGGTGGGGGCAGGACGGATTCGACGAACGGAACCGCGTACCTCTAGACCCGGTGCACCACGGAGGCCGCGCGGAGCGCCACGGGAGGCTCACCGTCCATGGGCCCGCCGGCGGCCGGCCCTCGAACGGTCGAGGCGTCGTAGGGACCGGTCGATTCGCGCACCGACGCGGCACAGCAGGGCGAAGCCAGGGCGGGAGCCTGCTGGGGCTGCCCGGACACGCAGTGCTCGCCGGGATGTGCGGGCCCGTGGCCCTCGTGGTGATCGTCGGTGTCCGCGGCGGACAGCACCGCGGGCTCGACGGCCGCATGACGGAGGCCGCCGTCCGACGGTGCGGTGACGGCCGTCGCGCTCGTGGAGAGGTGTCCCGTCACGCTGTCCACATGCACGCCGTGCGTGACGAGGACGCCGGCCAGGAGCACGGCCAGGGCCAGCACGCGCAGCAGCGGACCCGCAGCCGAGCGGGTCCTGACGATGCGCCAGGGCGACCAAGCCGTAACCATGCCGTGATCCTAGCGGCTCGCCGGAGGTGATCGAGTCCGAGGTCCCTCAGCCGGTGCCCCGCTGCCGGAGCGTCGATCCCGACCTGCCCTTGACGACCTCCAGCTGGGCGTGGATCCGCCGTCGCAGGTCGGGCACGTGGCTGACGATGCCGACGCTGCGGTCCCGTTCGCGCAGGGAGTCGAGGACGTCGAGGACCTCGTCGAGGGTCTGGTCGTCGAGGCTGCCGAAGCCCTCGTCGATGAAGAGGGTGTCCAGCCGCACCCCGCCCGCCTCGTCCGTGACGACGTCCGCGAGACCGAGGGCCAGGGCGAGCGAGGCGAAGAACGTCTCGCCGCCCGACAGCGTCGCCGTGTCGCGTTCGCGACCGGTCCAGGCGTCGACGACGTGCAGTCCGAGCCCGCTGCGGCCGCGTCCGGTGCGGTCGTCGGAGTGGACGAGGGTGTAGCGGCCGGAGGACATGCGCCGCAGCCGGACCGTCGCGGCGGCGGCGACCTGCTCCAGCCGGGCGGCCAGCACGTACGACTCCAGGCGCATCCGGCGTTCGTTGTCCGCCGAGGTGCCGGCGGTGAGGCCGGCCAGGCGGGCGACCCGGTCGTACTCCTCGCGCAGCGGCGCCAGCCGGCGCACGGCGGCGGTCGCCCGGGCGGACAGCCGGTCGAGTTCGGCGCAGCGCCGGACGGCGGCGTCGTGGGCGGAGGCGGCGTCGCGCAGGCGGCGGGCGGCGTCGTCGGCGGCCCGCCGGGCCGAGTCGACGTCCGCGGGCCGTTGCCGGGCGGCGGTCGCGGTGTCGGCCTCGGCGAGGACGGCGCGCACGGCGGCCTCCTCGTTCTGCCAGGCGTCCAGACGCCGTTGCAGCTCCCGGTGGGCGGCGGCGTCGAGGAGGGCGGCGGCCGCGGCCTGCGGGGTGTCGAAGCCGGCGCGGAAGGCGGCGTCGGCGAGCCGGGCGTCGGCGTCCTTGAGCCGCTGTGCCGCGTCCTCGGCGGCACGGGCGGCGTCGGCGGCGTCCGTGAGCAGCGCGGCCTGCCGCTGCAGTTGCGCGGCCCGCGCGGCGACGCTGTCCAGGGCGCCCCGCGCCTGGTCCAGCTCCTCTTCGAGGACGGCCCGTTCACGGTCCAGCCGCTCCCGGAGGCCGACCCGGGAGGCGGTCCGCACGGCGGCCTCCTGCCGGGCGGCGGCACGCCGTTCGTGTTCCTGCCCCGCCTGCCGCAGCCGCTCCTGCGCGGAGTGCAGCTCGGCGGCGGCGCCGCGGGCGTGCGCGTACCGCTCCTGAAGCTCCTCGACCTCGGCGGCGAGCCGGTCGGTGGGGGTGTCACCGGCCTCGGCGGTGGCTGCGGCCAGCGCCTCCCGTACGACGCCGAGGCGCCGCTCGGCCTCGGCGCGCTGTTCTTCGGCCCGCTGGTGGGCGGCGAGGGCCTGTTCCTCCGCCTCGCGGTCGACGTGCCCGGCGACCTTGCGGGCGGGTGCCGGATGCTCGGTGGCGCCGCAGACGGCGCAGGGCTCGCCGTCGGTGAGGTGCGCGGCCAGCTCGGCGGCGATGCCGGTCAGGCGCTGCTCCTTGAGGTCGAGCCAGTGCTGCTTGGCGCTCAGCGCCTGTTCCCGCGCGGTGCGGACCTGCTCGACGGCTTCGTCCGTGTCGCGGGCGAGCTGGTCGCGCAGCCGGGCCGCCTTGAGCCGTTGCTGCGCGGGCTCGCGCTGCACGGCGAGCTGCTCGGCCAGGGAGGCGGCCTGCTGCGCGGTGTCGACACGGGCCTGGAGGGCGGTGCGCGTCTCCTCCCAGCCGTCGAGCCAGGCCTCGGCCTCGTGCAGGAGGTCGGCGTCGGCGCGCTCCTGCCGGTCCAGTCCTGCGCGCTCGTCGAGGAGTTCGGCCAGGCGCCGTTCGGCGCGGCGGGCCGAGTCCAGTCCGCCCAGTTCCTCCGCGGCGCGGCGGGCGGCCGTGGCGAGTCCGGCCGCGCCCGCGTCGGCGAGGCTCTCGGGCAGCCGGGCACGCGCGCGTGCCTCGGCGGCGGCCGTCCGCCGGTGTTCGGCGTCGGCGGACTCGCGCAGCTCCAGGGCGGGTGCGACCGCCTCGGCCTTGCGGGCCCGCTCCATGAGGGCCTGCGCCTCCCGGTACGCGGCGGCGCCCTCCTCCAGCCGGGCGGCCCGTTCCCGGGCCTCGGTGAAGCGCCGCTGGAGCCGGGCGAGTTCGCGTGCGTCGTCCAGGGCGCGGGCGGCCGCGGCGTGCGCGGACTCGGCGGCGGCGAGCCCGCACCCGGCGACGGTGAGCTGTTCCCGGGCGGTGCCGCGGGCGACGGCGGCCGCGCTCAGCACGGCCTCGGCGAGCCCTGGTTCGCCCGGGGCGAGGTCCGGCAGCTCCATGGCGTCGCCGGCGGCCTGCTGCATGCGGTGGGCGTCGGCCAGCAGCTCGGCGTCGCCGTCCCGCACCTGGGCCTCGGTGGCGCGGCGGCGCTCGGCGAGGCGCTTCTCGACGTCGGCGAAGCGGCGGGTGTCGAACAGGCGGCCGAGCAGCTTGCCGCGGGCTTCGGCGTCGGCGCGCAGGAACCGGGCGAAGTCGCCCTGCGGCAGCAGCACGACCTGGCAGAACTGCTCGCGGCTCATGCCGAGCAGCTGGGTGATCTCCTCGCCGATCTCCTGATGGGAGCGGCTGAGGTCCTTCCAGGTGCCGGCCGTCGCGTCGTACGCGCGGAGCCAGGTCTGCGCCTTGTCCAGCGTCGTGCCGGTCCCGCGTTTCTTGGGGCGCTCCCAGGGCGGCTGCCGGGTGATCTCCAGCCGGCGCCCGGCGACGGTGAGATCGAGGGTGACCTCGGTGCGGACCGCGGGGGCGGCGTGGTCGCTGCGCAGTGTCGCGCCCTGTCCGCCGCTCTGCCGGGCGCCCGGCACCGAGCCGTACAGCGCGTAGCACACGGCGTCGAGGACGGACGTCTTGCCCGCGCCGGTCGGGCCGTGCAGCAGGAACAGCCCGGCCGCCGACAGCTCGTCGAAGTCGACGCTCTGGGTGCCTCCGAAGGGCCCGAAGGCGGTGAGCGTGAGCCGGTGGAGCCTCACCGGGCCACCTCCCGCACCGTCTCGTCGGCCCGCACGGCGTCGAACGCGTCCCGCAGCACGCCCTGTTCGCGGGCGTCGGGTCCGGCGCCGCGCACATGGGTGACGAAGTCCTCCGCGATCTGCTGGTCGCTGCGCCCGGCGAGACGGCGGGCGTACGACACCTCGGTCTCCTCCCGGTCCCGGTCGGGGTCGAAGAGGAGGCTGAGCGTGTGCGGGAAGCGCTCGGTGAGCCGGGCCATCGGGTCGGCCGGGCGGACGGGGTCGGTGAGCGTGGCCTCGACCCACGCCTCCTCGTGGCGGGCCAGCTCCGGGTCGGCGAGCAGGTCCTCCAGCGTGCCGCGGATCCGGGCCAGGGGGCGCGGCACCGGGCAGTCGACGCGCTCGGCGTCGATGGAGCCGTCGGCGGCCAGGTCGACGAGCCACATGCTCTTGCGGTGGGCGGCCTCGGAGAAGGAGTACGGCAGCGGGGAGCCGGAGTAGCGGACCCGGTCGGTGAGAGTCTGGCAGCCGTGCAGGTGCCCGAGCGCCACGTAGTCGACGCCGTCGAACACGCCGGCGGGCACCGCGGCGACGCCGCCGACGGTGATGTCCCGCTCGCTGTCGCTGGGTTCGCCGCCGGTGACGAAGGCGTGCGCGAGGACGACGGAGCGCGTGCCGGGCGCGCGGGCGGCGAGGTCGGCGCGGACCCGGTCCATGGCGGCCGCGAGCACGGCCTCGTGCCCGGGCTTCTCGACGCCGAACTCGTCCTTCACCAGGGCCGGTTCGAGGTACGGCAGTCCGTAGAAGGCGACGTCCCCGTGGGCGTCGGGCAGCACCACCGGGATCCCGGCCGCCGCCGGCTCGGTCCGCAGATGGATGCCGGCCCGCCCGATCAGGCCCGCTCCGACGCCGAGACGGCGGGCCGAGTCGTGGTTCCCGGAGATCATGACGGTCGGCACGCCGATGTCGGCGAGGCGGTGCAGGGCGTCGTCGAACAGCTCGACCGCGGCGAGCGGCGGCACCGCCCGGTCGTACACGTCCCCCGACACCACCACCGCGTCCACGGCCCGCTCCCGCACGGTGGCGACGAGGTGGGCGATGAACTCGGCCTGGGCCCCGAGCATGTTCACCCGGTGAAACGCCCGGCCGAGGTGCCAGTCGGACGTGTGCAGCAGTCTCACGACGCCGCTCCGACCTGCATGTCTCCCCCTGTTGCCGTTCCATGATCCGCACGAGCCGGCACGGCTCGCTGTCAGCACCCACCACGCTAACCCGTGCCGGCACCTGGTCCCTCACGAACCTCGGGATACCCCACCCGTCGTCCACCGATTCACCACAATTGTCCCCACCTGTGCCATGGAACGCCGAGTTCAGCCCTGCCCCGTGTGGTCGAAGCCTTCGTGCCCGACATGGGAAACCCCGCGCACGTTCAATTGGTCCTGCACGTCGTCCAGCAGTTCGCGCAGCAACTCGGCGAGCGTTTCGCGTCGTTCCGGGCCCAGGCGTTCCAGCAGCCGTGCCTCGCGGGTGAGCACGCGGTCCACCGTGCGCTCCACCAACTCGTGCCCCGACGGGGTCAGTTCCACGAGGACCGCACGGCGGCGGCCGGGGGCGGGGCGGCGCGTGACCAGGTTGTCGCGCTCGGCGCGCGCGACCCGCTGAGAGATGGCCCCCGCGGTGACCAGCGAGTGCGCGGCGAGGTCCCGGGTGCTCAGGGTGTAGGGCGGCCCGCTGCGACGCAGCACGCTGAGCAGGTCGAGCGTGGCCGGGTCCACTCCCGCCTCGGCGAGGACCCGCCGGCGGTCGTCGCCGAAGTGCTTGGCGAGCTGCCAGATTCTCGTCACCACGCCGATGGAGGCCACCGGGGTCCGGGGCCGCTCCCGGCTCCAGGCGGCCGCGATGGCGTCCGCCGCGTCCCCTCCCGTCGGCCAGTGATCGCTTTCGTCCGCCGCCATGGGCTCCCCTTCTCGCACGCCTGCTACATTTAGGTCTGAATTTAGCACTAAACGAGCGCCGGGGGTGCTCGGCGCACGTCGGAACCGAGTGGTGATATGGGCACAGAGACACGGAAGGCGAGCAAGAAGACAGGAGCCGAAGCGGGTGCCGTCACCGCCACGGGCCCTCCCCGAGCCACCGGGCGGGACTGGGCGGGGCTCACCGTGGTCCTGCTCGCGATGTTCATGAGCCAGATCGACATGTTCATCGTGAACGTCGCGGCTCCGGCCATCCAGGCGGATCTGAACGCCGGGTTCGGCCAACTCCAGTTCGTGATCGACGGATACGTCATCGCCTACGCGGCGGGCATGGTGACCGGCGGCCGCCTCGGCGACCGGTTCGGCCGCAAGCGCACCTTCCTGTACGGCGTGGCCGCCTTCACCCTGACGTCCCTGCTGTGCGCGCTCGCGCCCAGCCCGGCCACGCTGATCGCGGCCCGGGTGCTCCAGGGGTTGTCGGCCGCGGTGATGACCCCGCAGGTGCTCTCGCTGATCCGGGCCGTCTTCGTGCACGAACGCGACCGCGCCCGTGCCGTCGGCGCCTACGGTGCCGCCATCGGCGCGGGCGTCATCGCCGGACTCGTCGGCGGCGGCCTGCTGCTGGACCTGGATGTGGCCGGTCTCGGCTGGCGCATGATCTTCCTGATCAACCTGCCGATCGGTGCCGCGATCCTGGGTGCGGCCGTGCTCGCCGTCGCCGAGAGCCGCAGCGACGATCTGCCGCGGCTCGACATCGCCGGCGCCGTGTTCACCGCCGTGCTGCTGCCCCTGGTGCTCGTCCCGCTGATCCTCGGCGGTGAGCACGGCTGGCCCTGGTGGACGTACGTCTGCTTCGCCCTCAGCGGGATCGGCGCCATGGTCTTCCTGCGGTGGGAGCGCCGTACGGAATCGCGCGGCAACGACCCGCTGCTGCCGAGCCGGCTGCTGCGGGCCAAGGGCTTCCCGCTCAGCATGGGCACGGTGCTGCTGTTCTTCTCCGGCAACGCCGGGCTCTTCCTGGTGCTCACCTACCACCTCCAGTCGGGCCTGCGGCTGACGCCGCTGGCCGCGAGCATGGTCTTCGTGCCGCTCGGCCTCGGCTTCATCGCCGCCTCCGCGGGCTGCCGCAGGCTCGCCGCCCGGTTCGGCATCGGAGTGTCGGTGGCGGGCGGCCTGGTCATGGCGGCCGGTCTCGCCGCCGTGCCCGCCGTCACCGGCCTGGAGAGCACGAGCCAGGCGATCGGGCTCGCGGCGGTGATGGGAGTCTCCGGATTCGGGCAGGGCCTGGTCGTCGCGCCCCTGGTGGACACCGTCCTCTCCCGGGTCCACCCGGACGACGCGGGCGCCGGATCGGGTGTGCTGAACACCGTCACGCAGGCGGGCATGGCCTTCGGGGTGGCCGTCATCGGGGCCCTGTACCGCGGCTTCCTGGGCACCAACCCCCAGGCGCCGGGTCCGGACACCGGCATCGGCGACTTCGCCGACGCCTTCGACCTCACCGCCTGCGTCCTCGCGGCGGTCGCCGTCGGCACGGCACTGCTCGCCGTCCGGCTGGGCCGCGTCCCCGTGAGCGGGGAAGCCGCGGGGAGTGCGCGTGTCGAGGGCGACCGGCCACCGCAGGGGCGTGCCGACGCCCAGCGCTCCGCCGTACAGACGGAGGAGCCCGCCGCCGACACCGACCGATAGCCACCGTCCCCGGCGGACGGTCCGGCGCCCGCCGGGGACGCCCCCTCGCCGGTCCGGCCGAGGGGGCGCAGCGGGTTCGGGTCGGCGACGGCCGCCGTGCTGCGCCGCGGGCCACCGTCCCGCTCCACCGGCGTTGGGGCCCGCCGGGCCGCCTCCCGGCCGCGGTGTCTGTGCTGACCGCGTGTCAGGCGTCGCCGTAGGCCTCCCCGCCCGGTTCGAAGCGGGCCGTGCCGGAGGTCACGTCCGCGAGCCAGGCGCGAACGGCGTCCACGTCGGCGTCCGGCAGCGCGATCTCGATCGTGACCGCCTCCCCGTAGCGCACGTCCCGTACCTCGCGTCCGGTGGTGCGCAGGTCGTTCTCCAGCTTGCCGGCCCGCTGGTGGTCGACGGTGATCGTGGCGAGGCGGTACCTGCGGCGGGTTCGCGTGCCCAGGGTGTCCAAGGCTTCGCCCACGGCCCCGCCGTACGCGCGGATGAGCCCGCCCGCGCCGAGCTTGACCCCGCCGTAGTAGCGGGTGACGACGGCGACGACGTACCGCATGTCGCGGCGCAGCAGCATCTGGAGCATGGGGACGCCCGCGGTGCCGCCGGGTTCGCCGTCGTCGCTCGCCTTCTGCACGGAGGCGTCGGCGCCGATGACGTAGGCCCAGCAGTTGTGGGTGGCGTCGGCGTGCTCCTTGCGGACCGTGGCGATGAACGCCTGGGCCTCCTGCTCGGTGGCCGCCGGTGCGAGGGCGCACAGGAAGCGTGAGCGGTTGACCTCGGTCTCGTGCACGCCCGCGTGGGCGACCGTGCGGTATTCGTCCTGCATCCGGCCAGCCTATGCGCGGGCCCCGGGGCTACTTCCTCGCACCCCGGGGCACGGTCACGGACGTGAGCAGCGCCGCGCCGGGGGCGAGGGCCCGCCAGGTGGTGCCGCGCCAGGACAGGACGGCGATCGCCGAAGTGGGGAACTTGGTGCGGACCTGCTCCACGGTGTCGTCGAGGCCGTCGCCTGCGAGCGCCAGGACCAGTTCCTCCAGGCCCGGGTTGTGCCCGATGAGCAGCAGCGTCTCCACTTCGGCGGGCACCTCGTGCACGACGGTCAGGAGGCCGGGGGCAGCGGCGGCGTACAGGCGCCGGTCGAACCGGACCCGCGGGGGCGTGCCCCACTCGGCGGCGGCCAGGTCCCAGGTCCGGCGGGCGCGTACGGCGGTGGAGCACAGGGCGAGGTCCGGCAGGCAGTCGGCCTCGGCCAGGGCCCGGCCCGCGGCGGGGGCGTCCCGGCGTCCGCGCGGGGCGAGGGGGCGTTCGTGGTCGGCGACGTCCACGGGCCAGGCGGACTTGGCGTGCCGCAGCACGACCAGTCGGCGCAGGGGGCCGGCTCCGGCACGCTCGATCATGACGGGGCTCCCAGGTCGCGGGTGAGTTCGAGGCCGAGGAGCCGGTCGGCGTAGGCGTACGTCTCGAAGCGGGCGCCGTCCGGCAGGTCCGGGGCGGTCTCGACGTGGCGCAGGACGTCCAGCACCCCGGGCACGTCCAGGTCGTCCTCCCAGGCCGCGCGCAGCCGCCCGCGCACGTCGTCGGGCACCGGCCGCGAGGGCCGCCGGGCCCAGCGGGCGACAGCGCCCCGCCAGCGGGCGAGGGTGACACCGGCGTCGTCGAGACCGGCCGGCTCCAGTCGGACGGGAGCGCTGTGGTGCCGGGCGAGCAGGGCGAGACGCAGGACCGCGGGGTCGGCGACCGTCTGCAGCGGGGCGGTCGATGTCGCCGACCGGCCGCCGTACGGGGTTCGTTCCGCCGACCGGCCGCCGTACGGGGTTCGTTCCGCCGGCCGGGCGTGCGACGGCTCTCCGCTCCTCGCGCCCGGTTCCCCGGGTTCCGGTGAGCCCCCGGCCCGGCCGCCCGTGTCCGGCCGTTCACCGGCCGGGCCGCCCCCGCTCGGCCGCTCACCGGCCGACGCCCCGGGGGCTCCCGGCCCACCGGCGCCCGCGCCGGGTCCCCTCGACCCGGTGACCGGCGCACGCGATTCCCCCGGCCCGGTCACCGGAGCACCCGATTCCCCCGACCCGGTGACCGGCGCGCCCGATCCCCCCGGCCCACCGACCCGCGCGCCCGATCCCCCCGGCCCACCGACCCGCGCGCCCAGGTTCCCCCGTCGCACGGGCGCGACGGCGATCCGTACCCCGTCCGGTGGTGCACCGGCCTCCGCCGCGACATGGATGACCTGGGACTCGCCCAGGCCCGCGCCGACGTCGGGGCTGTCCTCGAGGGGGCGGATGCCGAGCGTCGCGGCGGTCGCCCGCAGCTCCGCCTGCCGGCGTCCGCCGGTCAGCATCGCCCACACGGGGGTGCCGCCGAGCTCCAGTGCCCGGACGAGCAGGTCCGCGACGAGCAGCACTCGCAGGTCCGTCGTGTCGGAGTCGGACGCGTGGACTTCGACACGGGTCAGTCCCCGGCGGGCGGGGGCGGCGTCGACCGGCTCGCCGGTACGGGCGTCGATGATGCGCAGCACGATGCGAGCCTAGGCGGGCGGACGGATACGCGCAGGCCCGCTCGGCTTTTTTCGGTCACCGTGGCGAAATCGCCGCACCAAGGGCGTGCGGGACGGCGCTGTCGCGGTGGCGTCCGCCCCTCACCCCAGCGTCCCCAGGAACCGCACGTGGGGCCGCCCCTCGTGCCCGTCGCGGCTGACGGCCGCCCGCACCCCGTACACCTCCGCGATGAGCCCCTCGGTGAGGACGTCACCCGGAGCACCGCTCGCCACGACCCGCCCCGCGCTCAGGACGACGACCCGGTCGCAGTACATCGCCGCGAGGTTGAGGTCGTGCAGGGCGACGACGGTGGTGACGGGCAGGCTCCTGACCAGGGCGAGCAGGTCGAGCTGGTGGTGGATGTCGAGGTGGTTGGTCGGCTCGTCCAGGAGGAGTTCGCGGGGTTCCTGCGCGAGCGCGCGGGCGATCTGCGCCCGCTGGCGCTCGCCGCCCGAGAGGGTGTGCCAGAGCCGGCCGGCCCGGTCGGCGAGGCCGGTGCGCTCCAGCGCGGCCCGCACGGCCCGCTCGTCGTCGGCCGAGGCGGGGGTCCAGGCACGGCGGTGCGGCACCCGGCCGAGCCGTACGACGTCCTCGACGGTCAACTCGACCTGCGGGTCCGACTGCTGCTCGACGACGGCGAGGCGGCGGGCGACCGTACGGCGGGGCAGGCCGCCCAGCGGCGTGCCGTCGAGGGTGACGACCCCGGCCGTCGGGGTGAGCAGCCCGGCCAGCAGCCGCAGCAGCGTCGACTTGCCGGAGCCGTTGGGTCCGAGGACGCCGACGGTGGAGCCTGGCTCAGGCGCGAGGACGACGCCGTCGAGGATGAGGCGCCCGTCGGCCCGGCGGCACACCCGGTCGGCGCGCAGCCCGGGTTCCGGCGCGATCCCTCGGGTCGCTTCGCTCATCGCGCCCTCCGCGTCCGGTACAGCACCGCCACGAACGCCGGCACCCCGATCAGCGACGTCACGACTCCCACCGGCACCTCCTGGGGATCGAGGACGGTCCGGGCGAGGGTGTCGACCCACACCAGGAAGACCGCGCCGGCGAGGGCCGTGACCGGCAGCAGCCGGGCGTGGCCGGGGCCGGCCAGGGCCCGGGCGGCGTGCGGCAGGACCAGCCCGACGAAGCCGATCGCCCCGGCCGAGCTGACGAGCGCGGCCGTGAGCAGGGCCGTGACGCACAGCAGCACCAGGCGGGTGCGGGCCACGGACACCCCGAGGGCGGCCGCCGCGTCCTGCCCGAAGGCGAAGGCGTCGAGCGTACGGGCGTGGGACAGGCACACCACGAGTGCCACCGCCAGGACGGCCAGGCAGAGCCGGACGTCGGTCCAGCCCGCGCCGCCGAGCGAGCCGAGCAGCCAGAACAGCACGCCCTTGGTGGTCTCGGCGTCGGCGGCGGTCAGCACGATGAAGGAGGTGAGCGCGGAGAAGAGCTGCATGGCGGCGACGCCCGCCAGGACGACCCGGTCGGTGGTGCCGCCGAGGGTGTGGCTGAGCAGCAGCACGAGCGCGAAGGAGAGCAGGGCACCGGCGAACGCCCCGGCGGACACCGGGACGACCCCGCCGCCCACGCCCAGCACGACGACCAGGACCGCGCCGGTGGAGGCGCCCGAGGACACCCCGAGCACGAACGGGTCGGCGAGCGGGTTGC
The DNA here is from genome assembly GCF_040645895.1 of Streptomyces olindensis. Taxonomy (NCBI): domain Bacteria; kingdom Bacillati; phylum Actinomycetota; class Actinomycetes; order Kitasatosporales; family Streptomycetaceae; genus Streptomyces; species Streptomyces olindensis. The sequence goes on from NZ_JBEYZD010000020.1 coordinate 53,514, forward strand.
GCAGCAGCGACTGCATGACGGCCCCGCAGACGGCGAGTCCGGCCCCGCACACGGCCGCGAGGAGGGTGCGCGGCAGCCGCAGCTGCCAGACGATCCCGTCCCGGATCGGCGTCAGGTCCGAGGTGCCGAGCCCCAGGTGGGCCGCTACGACGGACCAGACGTCCGCGACCCGGATGTCGGCCGGGCCGATGGTGATCGCCAGCGCCAGGGAGACGACCAGCAGCAGGGTCCCCGCGGCGCCGAGTCCCAGGGCGCGCGCGGTCACTTCGCGAGCCCGAACGCGCGCAGCGCGGCGGCGACCTGCTCCACGCCCTCGACGGTGCGGATGGTCGGGTTCATGGCCTGCCCGCTGAGCAGCACGTACCGCTTGTGCCGGACCGCGTCCATGTTCCTCGTGGCCGGGTCGGACTCCAGGAAGGCGATCTTCTTCGCGGCGGACTCGGCGGTCTGCGACCTGCGGGTCAGGTCGCCGATGACGAGGACGTCCGGGTCGCGGTCGGCGACCGTCTCCCAGTTGACCTGCGGCCACTCCTGGTGCGTGTCGTCGAAGACGTTGTTCGCGCCGAGGGCCCGGGTGATGATGCCGGGCGCTCCGCAACAGCCCGCCACGTAGGGGGACTCGGAGTTGGCGAACCAGTACAGGAGGGTGACGTCGGAGGCGTCGATGCCCGAGGTGGCCTTCTTCATGCGTCGCTGGAGGGAGGCCACGAGCTCGTCGCCGCGTTGCTTCGCCCCGAACACGGCGGCGAGGTCGCGCACCTCGCCGTAGACGGTGTCGATGCCGAGCGCCTTGTCGCGCGCGCCGTCGCCGCCCCCCGAGTTGTCCTTGCCGGCGCAGTCGGACGGGGAGACGTACGTGGGCACGCCGAGCTTCTCGAACTGCTCGCGGGTGGCGACGCCGCCCTTGCCGAGGGTGGAGACGAAGGACGCGGCGACGAAGTCGGGGTCCTCGTCCAGGACCCGTTCGAAGGAGGGGTTGTTGTCGGCGATGCGCGGCACCCGGGCGTTGGCCTTCTCCAGCCCCTTCATCACGGGGTCGGTCCAGGTGGCCGTGCCCGCGAGGCGGTCGGCGAGGCCGAGGGAGAGCAGGATCTCGGTGGTGCCCTGGTTGAGGGAGACGGCGCGCCGGGGCGGGGCCGCGACGCGTACCTCGTGGCCGCAGTTGTCGAGGGTGACGGCGGCGGCCTTCGCGGGGGCGGGGCGTGCGTCGCCGCAGCCGGTCAGGAGCAGGGAGCCGGCCGCGAGCAGCACGGCGGCACGGGCGGGTCGGGCGAGGGGCACGGAAAACCAGTCCTCAGGCGTCGAGGGCCCGATCGCGGGGCCCGGTCGTACGGTGCTCCCCCGCCGCGCGCGGCCGCGGGGGCCGCCAGCAGGTCTTCGGACTCGGGTTCACCCGGATCGGGGCGCCTTCCCGGACGTCCGCACGACAGTCCAGTGGCCGAGGCCCCGCCCGTCCCCCTCACCGCTGCGCGTCAGTTCCGGATTCGCACCGGATTCCCTGACCCACGTACATGGGTTCGACTGGCCTCGGCAAGCTATCACGGGGTGCCGGGGAATCACCGCGCACCCTGCTTCGTTGTGCGGGCAGCAGTTCTTCCGCGACGTTCGAGGAGGCCGCCGGTGTACGGCGACGAGGCAACGGTCCGCAGGATCCTCACCGAGCTCGGCGACACCTGGGCCGTGGTGGGCCTGTCGTCGAACCGGCAGCGCGCGGCGTACGGCGTCGCCGAGGTGCTCCAGCGCTTCGGCAAGCGCGTCGTGCCCGTGCACCCGAAGGCGGAGTCGGTGCACGGCGAGCAGGGGTACGCGAGCCTGGCGGACATCCCCTTCGACGTGGACGTCGTGGACGTCTTCGTGAACAGCGACCTCGCCGGGGCCGTCGCGGACGAGGCGGTCGCGAAGGGCGCGCAGGCCGTGTGGTTCCAGCTCGGCGTCGTCGACGAGGCGGCGTACGACCGGACTCGCGCGGCGGGCCTGGAGATGGTGATGGACCGCTGCCCGGCCATCGAGATCCCACGACTTCCCCATCGCCGCGTAGCGGATTCCTGAAGCGATTGCCAGGAAACGCCCCTGCCCGGTCAAGGGCGTACAACTCGTCTTTCTGCCGCCGGTGACCGGTTCCTAGCCTGAGGCCTCTTGCTCGCTGAACTCTCCGAGTTCGTTGATGAGAGGCCCCTTGAATGGCAAGCGTCGACCAGGTGGCAGTGGGGGTGGACAGAAGCCCGGGCGGACTGCGCAGGGACGTCGGACTGATCGGGCTCATGTGGGCGTCGGTCGGGTCCATCATCGGATCCGGTTGGCTGTACGGCGCCGAGAAGGCGGTCGTGGCGGCCGGTCCCGCGGCGATCCTGTCCTGGCTCATCGGCGCGGTGGCGATCGTGCTGCTGGCGCTGGTGCACGCGGAACTGGGCGGCATGTTCCCGGTCGCGGGCGGCACGGCCCGCTATCCGCACTACGCGTTCGGCGGACTGGCGGGCATGTCCTTCGGCTGGTTCTCCTGGCTCCAGGCCGCGACGGTGGCACCGATCGAGGTCGAGGCCATGATCGGGTACGCGGGGCACTGGCACTGGGCGCAGGGCTTCCAGCACGCCGCGGACGGGACGCTGACGGCCGCCGGGTTCGTCGTCGCCGTGGTCCTCATGGCCGTGTTCGTCGTGATCAACTTCCTCGGTGTGCGGCTCCTGGCGCACACCAACAGCGCCGCCACGTGGTGGAAGGTGGCCGTCCCGCTGGCAGCGATCTTCATCATCGCGGCCGGCAACTTCCACCCGGGCAACTTCACCGAGCACGGCTTCGCCCCGTTCGGCGCCCACGGCGTGCTGAGCGCCGTCAGTTCCAGCGGCATCATCTTCGCCCTGCTCGGCTTCGAGCAGGCGATCCAGCTCGCGGGCGAGAGCCGCGACCCGGCGCGGGACCTGCCGCGCGCGACGATCGGCTCGGTCGCCATCGGCGCGGTCGTCTACCTCCTGCTCCAGGTCGTCTTCATCGCCGCCCTGCCCCTGGCGTCGTTCGCACACGGCTGGACCAAGCTCGACTACCCCGGCATCAGCGGCCCCTGGGCGGGTCTGGCCACCCTGCTGGGGCTCGGCTGGCTGAGCGTGGTGCTGTACCTGGACGCGGTGGTCTCCCCCGGCGGCACCGGCCTGATCTACACGACGGCCACCTCCCGCATCTCCTACGGCCTGGCCCGCAACGGCTACGCGCCGAAGATCTTCACGCGCACCGACGCGCGCGGTGTGCCGTGGTTCGGGCTGGTCGTCTCCTTCGTGACCGGCGTGGTCTGCTTCCTGCCGTTCCCGAGCTGGCAGCAGCTGGTCAGCTTCATCACCTCGGCGAGCGTGCTGATGTACGCGGGCGCCCCGCTGGCCTACGGGGTCTTCGCCGACCGGCTGCCGGACCGCGGGCGCCCCTACCGGCTGCCCGGCGGGAAGGTCCTGTCCCCGCTGTCGTTCGTGGTGGCCAACCTCATCATCTACTGGTCCACCTGGGACACGCTGTGGCGGCTCGGGGTGGCCATCGTCCTCGGTTACGTCCTGCTCGGCGGTTACGCCTGGTACGCCACGCGCAGGGGCCTGCCGGACGCGCCCCGGCTCGACTGGAAGGCCGCACAGTGGCTGCCCGTCTACCTGCTGGGCATGGGTGTCATCTCCTGGCAGGGCGGATTCGGGGGCCAGGGGCACATCGGGCTGTGGTGGGACATGGTGGTCATCGCCGTGTTCTCGCTGGCGATCTACTACTGGGCACGGGCCTCGGCGTCCCGGCCCGAGGAGATCGAGCGGAGCATCGAGGAACTGGCCGTCACGGAGGTGCCCGCCCACTGACGCCCCCGCCTCCATAATGACCGCATGACCCACGCCTCCCCACCCGCGAACTCCGGCGCCCCGCAACGCTTCCCAGTCGTTGTCGTGGGCGCCGGTCCCGCGGGGCTGACCACCGGCAACATCCTGCGGGCCGCCTCGGTGGACTGCCTGGTGCTGGAGACGGAGACGCGGGAGTTCATCGAACAGCGGCCCCGGGCCGGCGTCATCGAGGAATGGGCCGTGCGGGGCCTGGAGAAGCGGGGCCTCGCCCGGAACCTGCTGGACCGCGCCGAGCTGCACACGGCGTGCGAGTTCCGCTTCGACGGGGAGCGGTACCGGTTCCCCTACGGCGAGCTGACGGGCAGCCACCACTTCGTCTACCCGCAGCCGCTGCTGGTGACGGACCTGGTGCGCGAGTACGCCGACGTGCGCGGCGGCCACATCCGCTTCGGCGTCCGGGACGTACGGCTGCACGATCTGGGCACCGACCGGCCCTCGGTGTCGTACCTCTGCCCGGACACGGGTGAACGGCAGGTCGTGCACTGCGACTTCGTCGCCGGCTGCGACGGGGCGCGCGGGGTGACCCGGGCCTCGCTGCCGCCGGAGCGGGTCCGGATCGCGCGGCACGACTACGGCATCGGCTGGCTGGCGCTGCTCGCCGAGGCGCCGCCGTCCGCGGACTGCGTGCTGTTCGGCTGCCATGCGCGCGGGTTCGCCGGTCAGATGCCCCGCAGCCCGGAGGTGACCCGCTACTACCTCCAGTGCCCGCCGGGCGACGACCCGGAGAACTGGCCGCACGAGCGCGTCTGGGCGGAGCTGCAGGAGCGCCTCGGGGCGGCCGGTGTGCCGCCGCTGACGGAGGGGCGGCTGATCGAGAAGCGCGTGCTGGACATGCACGACTACGTGGTCGAGCCCATGGTGCACGGCCGGCTCTTCCTCGCGGGCGACGCCGCCCATCTGGTCGCGCCCATCGCCGCCAAGGGCATGAACCTCGCCCTGCACGACGCCTTCCTGCTCGGCGACGCCCTGGTGGCCCGCCTGACCACGGGTGACGAAGGCGGCCTGGCCGGCTACGCGCAGGCGTGTCTGCGGCGCGTGTGGGACTACCAGGAGTTCTCGCAGTGGCTGTCGGAGGTGTACCACGGCACGGCGTCGGGCGACCCGTTCCGCGCGGGCACCACGCTGGCCCGGCTGCGCCGGCTGTTCACCTCGCGCGCGGCGGCGGCCGCCTTCGCCGAGCAGTACCTCGGGACGGCCGCGCGCTACTGACCCAGTCGTGCCTGGGGGCTGTCGCCCGGCCTCAGTCGTGCCGGGTGCTGTCGCTCGGCCTCAGTCGTGCGGAGGCCGGTCGCTCAGCCGGTGGTCGGCCACGTTCAGTGCCTCGTCGACGAGCCGGCGCAGATGGCCGTCGCGGAGTGAGTAGATCACCCGGCGGCCCTCCTTGCGCGTGTTCACCAGACCGGCGAGGCGCAGGCGCGCGAGGTGCTGGCTGACGGCCGGCCGTGCGGCGCCGCACGCCTCCGTGAGGGTCGTGACGTCGGCCTCTCCCCCCGCCAGGGCGTGCAGCAGGGCGAGCCGGGTGCGGTCGCCGAGCAGGGCGAGGAGTTCCGCGGCGAGCGCGAACTGCTCCTCGCCGGGGTTGCGCGGGTGCGCATCGTGCGCAGATGACAGGTGCATGCGTGCGCTCATACGCACATAATGGCGCCGTGGGCGTGCGCGCGTCCACTCCGCGCACCGGAAGGGGATCCACGTGAGCGACCACCGGCACGAGCACTCCCGGCACGAGCACCCCCGGCACGAGCACCCCCGGCACGAGCACTCCCACGGCCGTCGGCACGGCCTGCGCCATCGGCTGGCCCACCTCCTCACCCCGCACTCGCACGAGACGGCCGACAAGGTCGACTCCGCGCTGGAGTCCTCGGCCCGCGGGATGCGGGCGCTCTGGGTCTCGCTCGCCGTGCTCGGCGTGACGGCGCTGGCGCAGGCGGTCGTGGTGGCCGTCTCCGGCTCGGTGGCGCTGCTCGGGGACACGGTGCACAACGCGGCGGACGCGCTGACCGCCGTGCCGCTGGGGATCGCCTTCGTGCTGGGCCGGCGCGCGGCGACCCGTCGCTTCACGTACGGCTACGGGCGGGCCGAGGATCTCGCGGGTCTGGTGATCGTGCTGACCATCGCCGCGTCGGCGGCCTTCGCGGGGTGGGCGGCGATCGACCGCCTCCTCGACCCGCGGCCGGTCGCGCACGTCCCGGCGGTCGCCGTGGCCGCGCTCGTGGGGTTCGCGGGCAACGAGTGGGTGGCCCGCTACCGCATCCGGGTCGGCCGTGCGATCGGCTCGGCGGCGCTGGTCGCCGACGGGCTGCACGCGCGCACCGACGGTTTCACCTCACTGGCCGTGCTGCTGGGCGCGGGCGGGTCCGCGCTGGGGTGGCAACTGGCGGACCCGATCGTCGGCCTGGCGATCACCGCGGCGATCGCCCTGGTACTGCGGGACGCGGCCCGGGAGGTGTTCCGGCGGGTGCTGGACGCGGTCGACCCGGCCCTGGTGGACCGGGCCGAGCGGGCCCTGTCCGAGGTCCCGGGAGTGCGCGGGGTGGGTGAGCTGCGACTGCGCTGGATCGGGCACCGGCTGCGCGCCGAGGTGGCCGTCGTGGTGGACGGGGAGGCGACGGTGCGCGAGGCCCACCGCATCGCCGTCGACGCCGAGCACGCGTTGCTGCACGCCGTACCGCGGCTGACCGCGGCCCTGGTCCACGCCGATCCGGAACCGTCCCCCGGCGAGGCCGACCCGCATCTGCCGCTGGCCCACCACGCGGCGGCGTAGCTCAGGCGACTCCGAGCCCCTCCAGCACCACCGCGCCCGGCAGTTCCGCGAAGGCCTTGCCCGGGACCAGGAGCTTGCCGCGCCGCCGGCCGCTGCCGACGAGGACGTAGGGCAGGTCGGTGACGGCCGCGTCCACCAGGACGGGCCAGTCGCCGGGCAGTCCGAGCGGGGTGATCCCGCCGTACTCCATGCCGGTCTCGCCGGTCGCCGTGTCCATCGAGGCGAACGAGGCCTTGCGGACGCCGAGGTGACGGCGGACGACGCCGTTCACGTCGACCCGGGTGGCGGACAGCACGACGCACGCGGCGAGCGTGGTCTCACCGGCGCGCTTGCCCGCGACCACCACGCAGTTCGCCGACTGCTCCAGCAGTTCCGGGCCGTAGTGCTCCAGGAACGTCGCGGTGTCGGCCCACTCCGGCTCGGTGTCGACGTAGACGATCTGGTCGGCGGGGACGCTGCCCGCCCAGTGGCGTACGGCGTCGGCGACCGGGCCGGTGAGTTCGCCGAGGCAGTCGGGGGCGGGACGGGCGTCGCCGAAGTGTCCGATGGGTGCGCGCATGACCGCACGCTAACAACTCGGGGCCGCCCCCGGGCCGGGCGTCTCAGGGCACGGGCGGCACCGAGACGGCCATGACCATCTCCATCGGCACCTCGCCCGTGTTGCCGTACGTGTGCGGGACGTTGGCCTCGAAGTGGACGCTCGCGCCCGCCGGGACGCGGTGCTCCACCCCGTCGACGGTGAGGGTCAGTTCCCCCGCCGTGACGTGCAGCAGCTCGGTCGTGCCGGCGGGGTGCGGGTCGGACGCGCTGGACTCGCCGGGCATGAGCCGCCAGTCCCACATCTCCAGCGGGCCGGGCGCCTCCGTGCCCGCGAGGAGCCGGTTGTAGCTGCCGGCGTCGGTGTGCCACAGCCGTACGGCCTGGTCGGCGGGGACGATGTGGACGTTCGGGCCCTGTTCGTAGTCGAGCAGGGTGGTGATGCTGACGCCGAGGGCGTCGCCGATCTTGACGACGGTGCCGAGGCTGGGGTTGGTGCGGGCCTGCTCGATCTGGATGAGCATGCCGCGGCTGACGCCCGCCCGGGCGGCGAGCACGTCCAGGGTGAAGCCGCGCACCGCGCGCCAGTGCTTGACGCTGCGCGCCAGGGACTGGGTCAGCAGGTCGAGGTCCGACACATTCCGTCCAATATTCTGTATGACATAGTGCAACAGAACGCACTATGGTGTGGTTGACCCGATCGTTCACTGAACTGTACTGCGAGGCATCCACCCCATGACAGCGCTCTTCGCCCTGGCCACCAGCCTGTTGTGGGGGCTGGCCGACTTCGGCGGCGGACTGCTGACCCGGCGCACGCCCGCGCTGACGGTGGTCGTGGTCTCGCAGTCGATCGCGGTGGTCGTGCTCGGCGCGGTCGTGGTGGCGACCGGCGGCTGGAGCGAGGCCGGACCGCAGCTGTGGTTCGCGGTGGCCGCGGGCCTCGTCGGGCCGGTGGCGATGCTGGCGTTCTACAAGGCGCTCGCGCTGGGGCCGATGGGCGTGGTCTCGCCGCTGGGCTCGATCGGCGTGGCCGTGCCCGTCGGGGTGGGCCTGGTGCTGGGCGAGCGCCCCGGGCTGCTGCAGTTCGTCGGCATCCTGGTCGCCGTGGCCGGTGTCTGCCTCGCCGGCGGCCCGCAGTTCCGCGGCGCGCCCGTCCAGCGCCAGGCCGTCGTCCTGACGCTCCTCGCGGCGTTCGGCTTCGGCGCGGTGATGGCGCTGATCGCCGAGGCGTCGACGACGCTGACGGGACTCTTCCTCGCGCTGTTCGTGCAGCGGGTGACGAACGTGGCGGCCGGCGGACTCGCTCTGTACGTGTCGGTGCGGCGCGGGGCCCCCGCACTGCCCGCGGACGGCTTCCCGTGGCGCTCCCTGCCCGCACTCGCCTTCGTCGGCCTGGCGGACGTCGCCGCGAACGGCACGTACTCGATCGCCGCGCAGCACGGCCCGGTCACCGTCGCCGCCGTGCTCGCCTCCCTCTACCCGGTGGTGACGGCCGTGGCCGCGCGCGGCGTCCTGCGCGAACGGCTCCGCGCGGTGCAGGCGGCGGGGGCGGGACTGGCCCTGGTCGGGACGGTGCTGCTGGCGTCGGGCTGAACCCGGGGGCTGTCGGGCTGAACCCGGGGGTTGTCGGGCTGAACCCGGGGGCCGTTGGGCTGAACCCGGGGGTTCAGGACCCGGGTTCCAGCTCCGCGAGCCGGGCCGCCGCCTCCCCGTCCAGCTCGGCGAGCCGCGCCGCCGTCTCCTCGTCCAGCTCGGACAGCGCGCGCAGCTGCTCCGGGGTGACGCCCTCCGGGATCGGGACCGGCGGCGGGGTGCGCAGCGGCGGCTGCCAGCCGTCGGCCGGGGTCCAGCGGCGGACGACGCGCGCCGGCGCGCCCGCCACCACGGCGTGGTCGGGCACCGCGCCCCGGACGACCGCGCCCGCGGCCACCACCACGTTCCGCCCGATCCGGGCACCCGGCAGGATCACCGCGCCGGTGCCGATCCAGCAGCCGGGCCCGATCTCGACCGGCTCCATCCGCGGCCACTGCTTGCCGATCGGCTCGTGGGGATCGTCGTAGGAGTGGTTCGTCGACGTGACGTAGACGTACGGGCCGAAGTAGCAGTCGCTGCCGATGGTGACCGTGGTGTCGGCGATGACGTGGCTGCCGCGGCCGAGGACGACGCCGTCGCCGAGGCGCAGGATCGGGTCCGGGCCGAGGTCGAGGTCGGGCATCAGGCCCGCGGTGAGCGTGACCTGCTCGCCGATGATGCAGTGGGAGCCGAGGTGGATCCAGGGTTCGCCGAAGACCGTGCCGAGCGGGAAGGCGAGCCTGGTACCTGTTCCCATCGCGCCGAACCGGTAGCGCCCGGGGTGCTCGGCCGTGACGGACCCCGTCCGCTGCAGCCAAGCCCAGCCGGCGTGGACGGCACGCTGCGCGAGGCCCCGTCGCCAGGATGAGAACGTGTTCTTGCGCTTCGGCACCCGCTCACCGTACTCAGCGGTAGCTCACCCCGCGGCGTCGGAGGCCTGTGATCTTCGCCCCATCGAGTGGCGTACGGTGTGCGCGTTGTCGACGACGTTTCTGGAGGCGGACATGGGTCAGCGGGCGATGATCACGGGGATCGGCGGCCGTGAGCCGGAGATCGACGAGACGGCGTTCGTGGCGCCCACGGCGTCGGTGATCGGGAGCGTGACACTGGGCGCCGGCGCGAGCGTCTGGTACGGGGCGGTGCTGCGCGGCGACGTCGAGTCGATCTCCGTCGGGGCGAGCAGCAACGTGCAGGACAACTGCACGCTCCATGCCGACCCGGGTTTCCCCGTGGCGGTGGGCGAGCGGGTGTCCATCGGGCACAACGCGGTGGTGCACGGGGCGACGGTCGAGGACGACTGCCTCATCGGCATGGGGGCGACCGTCCTGAACGGGGCCGTGATCGGAGCCGGGTCGCTGGTCGCCGCGCAGGCGCTGGTGCCGCAGGGGATGGTCGTACCGCCCGGGTCACTGGTGGCGGGCGTGCCGGCGAAGGTCCGGCGGGAGCTGTCGGAGGAGGAGCGGCAGGGGGTCACCCTCAACGGCACGATGTACGCCGAACTGGCGAAGGCGCATCGGGAGGTGCATGCGTAGGTTGTTCGGCGGGTGCGGGTTGTGTGTGGCTGGTCGCGCCCACGCGGCGGAGCCGCATATGGATACAGCCCCGCGCCCCTGGGGACTTAGGCCTCCGTCGCTTCCAACGTCTGGCCCGCCCTCTTCGCCCTGCGCTTGATCACCAGCATGGACGTGACGCCGACGAGGACCGCCGCCACCAGGCCGAGCCACGAGAAGCGCTTCAGCCAGGACTCGGCGACGATGCCGACGTAGTAGATGACCGCTGTCGTGCCGCCGGCCCAGAGGATGCCGCCGAGGACGTTGGCGATGAGGAACTTCCAGTACGGCATGCGCAGCACACCGGCGAGGGGGCCGGCGAAGATGCGGAGCAGGGCGACGAAGCGGCCGAAGAAGACGGCCCACATGCCCCACTTCTCGAAGGAGCGCTCGGCGGTGGCGATGTGGCCCTCGCTGAAGTGCTTGGGGAACTTCCCGCCCAGCCAGGCCAGCAGGGGCCGCCCGCCCTTGCGGCCGATGGCGTAGCCGATGGAGTCGCCGATGATCGCGCCGGCCGTGGCGCTGGCGCCCAGGACGACCGGGTCGATGTCGCCGTGCTGGGAGGCGAGCAGCGCGGAGGAGACGAGGATGATCTCGCCCGGCAGTGGGATGCCCAGACTCTCCAGGCCGATGACCACTCCCACCAGTGCGTAGACGGCGACGGCGGGTACGGTTTCGAGCCACTCCTGGACGTGCAACGCCGGATCCTTTCGCTGTGCTTCCCTGCGTGCCCCGGGAAGCCTACCGGCTCATAGGACGTCCCTCGTGGCTCAGGCGTTCCAGCTCCATTCGGCGACCTCGGGCAGGTCGGTGCCGTGTTCCCGGATCCAGGCGTGGTGGCGGGTGCGGGCGTCGGCCATGCGCTGGCGTACGGCCGTGGCCCGCACCGCCAGGCCCGGGACGCGGTCGATGACGTCCATGACCAGGCGGTAGCGGTCCAGGTCGTTGCGGACGACCATGTCGAAGGGCGTGGTGGTGGTGCCGGCCTCCTTGTAGCCGCGCACGTGCAGGTGCTGGTGGCCTGCGCGGCGGTAGGCGAGGCGGTGGATCAGCCAGGGGTAGCCGTGGTAGGCGAAGATCACCGGCTTGTCGGTGGTGAACAGGCCGTCGTACTCGAAGTCGTTCATGCCGTGCGGGTGCTCCTCGCGGGGCAGCAGCCGGGCCAGGTCGACGACGTTCACCACGCGCACCGCCAGCTCGGGCAGGTGGCGGCGGAGCAGATGGGCGGCGGCCAGGGTCTCCTGGGTGGGCACGTCGCCGGCGCAGGCCAGGACGACGTCGGGCTCGCCGCCGTCCTCGGTGCCGGCCCATTCCCAGATGCCGGCGCCGCGGGCGCAGTGCACCCGGGCCTCGTCCATGGACAGCCAGTCGAAGCAGGGCTGCTTGCCGGCCACGATCACGTTGACGTAGTCGCGGCTGCGCAGGGCGTGGTCCGCCACCGACAGCAGCGTGTTGGCGTCCGGCGGCAGGTAGACGCGGACGACCTCGGGGCTCTTGTTGAGGACGTGGTCGACGAAGCCGGGGTCCTGGTGGGAGAAGCCGTTGTGGTCCTGCCGCCACACGTGGGAGGTCAGCAGGTAGTTCAGGGAGGCGATGGGGGCGCGCCAGGGCAGCCTGCGGGAGGTGCGCAGCCACTTGATGTGCTGGTTGACCATGGAGTCGACGATGTGCACGAACGCCTCGTAGCAGGAGAACAGCCCGTGCCGGCCCGTCAGGAGGTAGCCCTCCAGCCAGCCCTGGCAGAGGTGTTCGGACAGGACCTCCATCACACGGCCGTGCCGGTCCAGGTGCTCGTCCACCGGCAGGGTCCCGGCCTGCCAGGTCTTGCCGCTGGCGTCGAAGACGGCCTGGAGCCGGTTGGAGGCGGTCTCGTCGGGGCCGACCAGGCGGAAGTCGCGGCGGTCGGCGGTGTCCCGCATGACCCGGGCCAGCAGGTCGCCCAGGACGCGGGTGGGTTCGTGCAGGGTCGTGCCCGGCTTGTCGACGGGGACGGCGAAGTCGTCCAGGGACGGCACCGGCAGGTCGCGCACGAGCAGTCCGCCGTTGGCGTGCGGCGTGGCGCCGAGCCTGCGCGTGCCCTCGGGGATCGTCGCCAGGACGTCGGCGACCGGGCGGCCCCGGGCGTCGAACAGCTCCTCGGGCCGGTACGAGCGCAGCCAGGCCTCCAGCTGCCGCAGATGGTCCGGGTTGTCGCGTACTCCGGCGAGCGGCACCTGGTGGGAGCGCCAGGTGTTCTCCACCGGCTGCCCGTCCACCTCGACGGGGCCGGTCCAGCCCTTCGGGGTGCGCAGCACGATCACCGGCCAGCGCGGGCGCTCGGCCACGCCCTCCTCGCGGGCCGCGCGCTGCGTCTCGGCGATGTGGTCGAGCGCGGTGTCCATCGCCCGGGCCATGGCGCGGTGCACCTGCGCGGGGTCGTCGCCGGTGACGTGGACCGGCTCGTGGCCGTAGCCGCGCAGCAGCGCGTCGAGTTCCTCCTCGGGCAAGCGGGACAGCACGGTCGGGTTGGCGATCTTGTAGCCGTTCAGGTGCAGGATGGGCAGGACGGCGCCGTCGTGGACGGGGTCGAGGAACTTGTTGGCGTGCCAGGACCCGGCGAGCGGGCCGGTCTCCGCCTCGCCGTCGCCGATCACGCAGGCCACCAGCAGGCCGGGGTTGTCCAGGGCGGCGCCGTAGGCGTGGGCGAGGGAGTAGCCGAGTTCGCCGCCCTCGTGGATCGAGCCCGGGACCTCGGGCGCGACGTGGCTCGGCACCCCGCCGGGGAACGAGAACTGGCGGAACAGCAGTTCCATGCCCTGGGCGTCCCGCGACACGTCGGGGTACCTCTCGCTGTAGCTGCCCTCCAGCCAGGAGTTGGCCAGCACCGACGGCCCGCCGTGCCCCGGGCCCCAGATGCACAGGGCGTCCAGCCCCCGGTTCCTGATCACCCGGTTGAGGTGCGTGTACACGAGGTTGAGCCCGGGCGAGGTGCCCCAGTGCCCGAGCAGCCGCGGCTTGATGTGCTCGGGCCGCAGCGACTCGGTGAGCAGGGGGTTCGCCAGCAGGTAGATCTGACCGGCCGCCAGGAAGTTGGCGGCCCGCCAGTGCGCGTCCAGCGTGCGCAGTTCCTCGTCGGTCGGTGCGGTCGGGCTGTGCTGGCGCGGGGCCTCGGGCATGGCTGACTCCCTGGGTTCTGCGACGGCCTCAGGAGGAGTACCAGTCTGTTCCGGTTCGATGCCAGGCGCCTCTCGGCCATGCGCCGTGCGGCTGTTCGGCGCCTGCCGGGTCAGCCGCCCACCCGTGCGCTCGTGCGCAACCGCAGGTCCCGGGACGACGCCCCGATCCACAGGGTGCGCACTCCCGTGCCGAGCACCCAGTCGTGGACCCCGGCGTCCCAGGAGGACAGGGTGCGCGGCTCGACGCGTACGCCGACGCGCCGCTCCTCCCCCGCCCGCAGCGAGAGCCGCCGGTACCCGGCCAGCACGCGTACGGGCTGGTCGAGCGGGAGGTCCGGGGAGGGCCCCGCGTACACCTGCGGCACGTCCACGCCGTCGCGCCGCCCGGTGTTGCGGACCGTGAAGGAGACGTCGAGGCCGTCGCCCGTCCAGCGCGCGTCCGGATCCGCGTAGGTGAAGGACGTGTACGACAGTCCGTGGCCGAAGGGGAACAGCGGCCGCACGTCCTCGGCGTCGTACCAGCGGTGGCCGACGTGGACGCCCTCCGCGTAGGTCTCGGTGCCGTCGACGCCCGGGTAGCGGCGCGGGTCGCCGGCCACCGGGTGGTGGTCGTCGTCGGCCGGGAAGCTCTGGGTGAGGCGGCCGCCGGGGTCGCGGTCCCCGTACAGGACGGCGGCGGTGGCGGCGGCGCCCTCCTGGCCGGGGTAGTACATCTGGAGCACGGCGCCGGTGCGCTCCAGCCACGGCATCGATGTGGCCGACGAGGTGTTGAGGACGACGGTGGTGCGCGGGTTGGCCGCCGTCACGGCCTCGATCAGCCGCTCCTGGTTGCCGGGCAGGGCGATGGTCGTGCGGTCCTGGCCCTCGATGGCGTCCTCGTAGGCGAACAGGACGACGTCCCGGGCGGCGCGGGCGGCCCGTACGGCTTCGGCGACGTCGTCGGCCCGGGTCGCGGTGGTGATGCGGCGCAGCCGGAACAGCGAGCCGGTGTCTCCGCCCCGGGCGGTGATCGTCAGCCGGTGTGCGCCCTTGCTGAGCCTCAGGGCCTTGCGGCGCACGGACAGGCCGTCGTCGGCGTGGGTGAGCAGGCCGCCCGTGAAGTACTCGTTCCAGCCCGGCATCAGCGGGAACAGGTTCTCGCCGTCGAGGAGGACCTCGGGGCGGAGCGGAGGTGTGCCCGAGTAGTGCAGGACGAAGGTCCAGTCCTCGGGGTCCGTGACGGTGAGGGTGCCGTCGTACGTCCAGGTCCGGCCGGGCTCGACGCGCTGCGCCTCGGTGTCGAAGCCGGGGTCGAGCGCGCCGGCGGGGAACGGTTTGCCGAAGACGTCCTCGCCGAGCGCGTGGGTCACCCGTGCGGCGCGGGGCCGGAGGGCGTCCAGGGGGCTGTCGGCGTGCTCGGGCACGACGTGGGCGCTGCCTCCGCCGCCGACCAGGGGGCGGGCGCCGGTCGGCCCGATCACCGCCACGCTTCCGCCGTCGGCCAGGGGCAGGGTGCCGCGCTCGTTGCGCAGGAGGATGGCACCCGCCTCGGCGACCTCGCGTGCGACGGCCGCGCCCGCCCTGGCGTCGCGGTCCGGGCGTCGCGGGGCGGTGCCGTCGAGCAGGCCGAAGCGGTCCATGACGCCCAGGACGCGGCGCACGGCCCGGTCCACGTACGTCGCGGGCACGCCGCCGTCGCGGACGGCCGAGGCGAGCGGCGTGCCGAAGTGGGTGCCGTCGGGCATCTCCATGTCGAGGCCCGCCAGGAGGGCCTCGCGTGTGCTGTGGACGGCGGACCAGTCGCTCATCACCCAGCCGGTGAAGCCCCACCGCTCGCGCAGGACGCCGGTGAGCAGTGCCGCGTTCTCGCAGGCGAAGGTGCCGTTGACCTTGTTGTACGCGCCCATCACCGCACCGGCGCCGGCCGCGACGGCCGCCTCGAAGCCGCGCAGCTCCGTCTCGTGCAGGGTCCGTTCGTCCACGCGCACGTCGACCGACATGCGGTCGTGCTCCTGGTTGTTCAGCGCGAAGTGCTTGACGGTCGCGATGAGTCCCTCGCCCTGGATGCCCTGGATCTCGGCGGCGACCAGGTGGGCGGAGAGCAGCGGGTCCTCGCTGAAGGTCTCGAAGTTGCGCCCGGCGTACGGGGTGCGGATGAGATTGACCATCGGGGACAGCAGTACGTCCTGACCGAGGGCGCGGCCCTCCCGTCCGATGACCTGGCCGTAGCGCCGGGCCAGGTCGGGGTCGAAGGCGGAGGCCAGCAGCACGGGGGCGGGCAGGGCCGTGGCGGGCCGGGTGACGCGGACACCGGCCGGTCCGTCGGCGAGGCGCAGCGGCGGGATGCCGAGGCGTTCCACCCCGGGCACGTGGCCGGCCTGGCCGAGCGGGCTCGGGTCGGTGGCGCCGTGCAGCAGGGAGATCTTCTCGTCGAGGGTGAGACGGGCGAGCAGCGCGTCGACGCGGGCGCCCGGGGCGCCGCCGTCCCGCGCGTGGGCACGGGCCGGCGCGGTGGGACCACCGGTGGCCGCCGCGGCGACGGCGATCGCACCGCCGAGCAGACGCAGGGCGGACCGCCGGGGAAATCGGGGGACGGTGTCGGTCATGGAACGCACTATGGGCCAGGCCGGCTCGGCGCCCCGCCGGACACCACCGGCGGGGCGGGTGAACCTCTCCGCGGGCACGGATGCCGCCTCACCCGGACGGGTGAGCGGGGGCCCGGGCCGGCCCCCACCGCACAGGAGTGCCGGAGGCCGGGCCCCGTCGGGTCACCCCACCGGGACGCCCCGGCACGCCCCGCCCTACGGCACCACAGCCGAGTGCAGTGCCGTCACCGCGTCGGTCAGGGTGGTGGCGGGTGCCGCGCCGAGGACGCCGGTGCCGGATGCGCCCGTGGTGTCGGGGGCCGGTTCCGGCTCCGCCTCGTCGCAGCACCCCACCTGCGCGAACCGCGTCCCGTACCGCTCGTACCGCTCGTACCGCTCGGGCGCGAGATCCTCGGACGTGGTCCGCGGCGGCTCGGGACGCCGCGCGGGCGGGGCGCCGCCGTACGGGTGGCCCTGCTCCCGCCGGTTCTCCCGAGGCGCGTCCTGAGCGCGCTTCTCCCGGGACGGTCCCGTGTCCTCGGGGGCGATCGCCGGTTCCAGCGCCCAGCGTTGGGCGGCGGAGCCGTCGCGCCCGGTGACGATCACGCTCCGGCCCTTGCCGGGAGCGACGGCCAGGCCCTTGCCGGCCCGGGGCAGCAGTTCACCGCGCACGGTCAGGTCGTAGCGCACCACTCCGGCGTGCACCAGGCAGCCGGCCAGGACGACCGAACCCTCGGCCGGGTCGGAGTCGAGGCAGCGGGTGGGGTCGGCGGTGCTGCGCAGCAGGCCGTCGTCCTGGTACGACCACTGCGGTGACCCGGCGGAGCAGGCGGCCAGCATGATGCGGGCGTCGGCGCGGCCCAGGCCGCCCCGGACGTCGAGGCACAGCCCGGCGTCGAGGTTGCGCAGCCGCCCACGGGCCACTTCGGCGGGGCTGCCCGCGGAGGCGGCCGAGGGGGCGTCGGCCGAGGACGGCTCCGCGGGCGTGGCTCCCCCGGCGTCCGGGTCGACCGAATGGCCGCTGACCACTCCCCAGGTCGCCTGGGAGCCGGCCGTGCCGCCCTCCTCGGACCAGCCCCGAGCGGTGAGCAGCGTCGCGAGCAGGACGAGGGAGGTCACCCCGATCGCGGCCGCCAGGGCCTTCGTGTGCCGTTTCGGCGTCCCGGGGCGCCCGCCCGCCGGCAGGGCACGATCCCGCAGGCGATGGCGGCCACCGGCCGCCAGGGCACCCTGGCCCCCGTCGCGGCCCGGCCGTGACGAGAGGTAGCGGCGGGCTCCCCAGCCGAGCACGGTCTCGACGAGCAGGTCCTCCAGACCGCCTTCGAAATGGCTGAGTTGCTCGGCGGCGTGCCGGCAGTAGCGGCACGCCATGAGATGGCGTTGCACATCCGTCAGCAAGGCCCCGCCGCGGCGCATCGGAACGTCCAGCAGGCGGTTGTAGTAGCGGCATTCCCGCGTCGGCGCGAGTTCCCGGTGCGCCCGCACACAGCCCGCCCGGAATTGCTCACGGGCCTGCTCCAGCGCGGCCGCCGCGGTACCCGCGTCCACCCCCAGCAGACCGGCCGGTACGGATATGGGCTCGGCCTCCACCTCCGTGTGCCAGAGCAGGCATTGGGATGCCCCCGGAAGGGTCCGGAATGCGCGCTCGGCGAGGCGCCGCCTTTCGGGTGTCACGGACCGGGCGGCGCGCAGACCGCGGGCGCCGACGGTTTTGCGGAGTTCCGGCAGCACTTGGGAAATGCCGTCGTCGGCCGCCCACTCCCCGACCGTGTCCCGCACGGCCGCCAGCAGACGCGGGCGCAGGGCTCCGCCGCCCGGCAGGGCGAGTTCCCGGCGGAACGCGGCGGCGGCCGCCATCGACGCCGAATCCGCCGATGAGGCCAGACAGATGACGGCGTACTCGTAGACCGGGCGCCAGTGCCGCGCCAGCAACAGCGCGACGGCGCGCGGGCCTTCACCGGGTTCGCCCACCCGGGCGAGGAGATTGCGGTCGGACTCCGCGGGCCGCGCTCCGGGGCGCGGCGGGTACGGCGGGCGTGGGGGGTAGGGGGATTGCACGGAACCATTTCCTTCCAGCCGCAGGACGGCATGCGAATTGCGCGTCCGTCGGAAAGCAGGTGCGTGATTGGTGCATACCTGTGCCGCGTCAGCTGCGGACTTGACTGTGAGGCGGCTCACTTTCGCACATACGACTGACAGGTAACAAGGAGTTCGGATGACGTAAGTTCAAAACGCAGCGAATTCAGATATGTTACCGCCGGTATCCGCACCGGCTTTCGATAACGCCGCCGGTCAGCGCGTCGAGTTGTGTGCGCGCAAGGGCGAGTGGTCCACGAAATCTCCCCCTCCCACAGCCCTCTCCCAGGCGCCTCTCGGCGCGCTCTCATCTCCGCGCGCCAGCATGAGCCGCATGAGTGCCCCCCACCCTTCCGACTCTTCCGCACCCGCCGTCCCCGCTCGCCGCGTCCGCAAGGCGGTCGTCCCGGCCGCCGGTCTCGGCACCCGCTTCCTGCCGGCCACGAAGGCCACCCCCAAGGAGATGCTGCCGGTCGTCGACAAGCCGGCCATCCAGTACGTCGTCGAGGAGGCGGCGGCCGCGGGACTCGACGACGTCCTGATGGTCACCGGCCGGCACAAACGGGCCATCGAGGACCACTTCGACCACGCCTTCGAACTGGAACAGGCCCTCGCGACGAAGGGCGACACCGTGCGGCTGGACGCGGTGCGCGACCCGGCGCGGCTGGCGAGCATCCACCACATCCGGCAGGGCGACCCGCTCGGTCTCGGCCACGCCGTGCTGTGCGCCCGCCGGCACGTCGGCGACGAGCCCTTCGCGGTCCTCCTCGGCGACGACCTGATCGACCCGCGCGAGACACTGCTGAGCCGCATGCTCGACGTCCGCGACGGCCGGGGCGGCAGCGTGGTCGCGTTGATGGAGGTCCCGCCGGAGCAGATCCACCTCTACGGCTGCGCCGCCGTCGAGCCGGCCGGCGAGGAGGACGTCGTCCGCGTCACCGGCTTGGTGGAGAAACCGTCCCCGCACAGCGCGCCCAGCCGCTACGCCGTCATCGGGCGCTACGTCCTCGACCCGGACGTCTTCGGCGTCCTGGAACGCACACCCCCGGGCCGGGGCGGCGAGATCCAGCTGACCGACGCCCTCCAGGACCTGGCCGCGGACGGCGCGGTGCACGGGGTCGTCTTCACCGGGCAGCGCTACGACACCGGAGACAAGGCCGACTATCTGCGCACGGTGGTCCGGCTGGCCTGCGAACGGCCCGATCTGGGGCCGGAGTTCACGGCCTGGCTCAAGGAATTCGCCGCCGGGCTGGACGAGACACGGCCCGCCCGGCGGGACAACGCGGCCTGAGACGCGACAAGCCCCGGCAGCCGGCCGGGGCTCCGCGTCCGCGACAGCGGATCAGCCGTTGGGGCGCAGGGTCCACACCACCGTCATCTCGCCGGTCACGGCACCGTCGGCGCGCTGGATGGCGACGGCCACCGGGAACTCCGGCCGCTCACCGGCGTCCAGTTCCGCGACGACCTCGGCGGCCGGGCGACCGAGGGTGGCGGTGGCGGTGACGGCGCCCATCGCCAGCTTCTTGTAGGCGATCTCGGCGCTGACCGCGAGCGGCACGGCACGCGAGAGCTGGTCCCCGAACGCGGCCAGCACGATCGCCCCGCTCGCGGACTCGCCGAGCGTGAACATCGCACCGGCGTGCGGGCCGCCCACGTGGTTGTGGTACTCGCTCTGGTCCGGCAGCGACACCACGGCCCGCTCCGGCGTGGTCTCGAGGAACTCGAGGTTCAGGGTCCGGGCCATGGGCACCGTGGCGGCGAGCATCTCGCCGATGGACATCTGGTCTGCGCTCATGGCCGCATGTTACTCACGAGTAGAGAGGGCTGACCAGGCCCGTGTGACGACCGCCGCACCGGCCCGCCGCGCACCGGTCCGCTCCCGGCCGTCCCCCGTGTTGCTACCTCCCCGTCCACGGGCGGTGACCGAATCGTGTCCGAGGCGCGGCTAGGGTTGCTGCCCATGTGGCCAGGACAGCAGCCGCCCGGGGGCGAGCAGAACCCGCAAGCGAACAACCCGTACCAGCAGCCGGGGTACCAGCAGCCGAATCCGTATCAGCAGCCGGGGTACCAGCAGCCCAACCCCTATGGGCAGCAACCGCCGCAGCCGCAGTGGGGCGCCCCCGCGCCGGCCGGCGCGCCGCAGCCCCCGCAGGGCGGAGGCGGCGGCAACCGGACGAAGCTGGTCGCGATCGTCGCCGCCACGGCGGTGGTCGTGGCGGCCGGTGTCACGGGCTTCCTGGTGCTGGGCGGGGACAAGGACGACAGCGCGGACGGCGGCAGCAGGAACGGCAAGGCGTCGGCGACTCCCTCGGCCCCGGAGCCGAGCGCGCCCGCCACGGGCGACAACCCGCGTGGCGGCGAGGAGGAGCAGCCCACGGTCAAGGGCTGGAAGGTCGTCGTCAACCCCAAGTGGGGCACGGCCTTCGACGTCCCGGCGGACTGGGAGGTGGCGTCCCCGAAGTCGTCGGTCTTCTTCGAGGACGAGAAGTCCGACGACGGCAAGCCGCTCATCCTCATGTCGGCACCGGCGTTCTACAAGTCCAAGTGGTGCACGAGCGACGACGACAAGGATGGCAGGACCGAGACCGAGGCCCTGGCCGGCGCGGGCACCAAGGGGGCCGACGGAGCCAAGAACACCGACGAGGTCGCGGTCAACCAGGTTGCCTGGTGGGTGTACGGCGGTTACACGCAGCCGGACAAGAAGAGCGTCAAGACCGACGAGAAGGCCAAGCCCTACACCACCGCCTCGGGCGTGAAGGGCAGTGTCGCCTGGGCCTGGTCGGAGAACACGCCCGACAAGGGCAAGTGCGCGAGCGACGGCAAGGCGGTGACCTTCGGCTTCAAGAACTCGGCCGGTGACTTCGTCGCGTGGAGCTTCTTCGGCGCCAAGGGCGTCAAGGAGGAAGTGCCCAAGGAGACCATCCTGAAGATCCTCAGCACGGTCCGGCTGCACGGGGAGCCGACCGGCGGCTGACCCGGAAGGCGGCCGGCCGCTGACCCGGAAGGCGGCCGCGGCCGGTCGAAATGGTTTGGCAGGACGGGGCCTCGGCGGCGATAGTCGGCCGGTGACGTCCCCCACCGCCTCCTCCCGGAGCCCCCGCAGACCCGCCTGGGCGGGCCGCAACTACTCCCTGCTGACCGCCGCCGCGGTCGTGACCAGCCTGGGCAGCCAGGGCGCCCTGGTCGCGTCGGCGTTCGCCGTGCTCGAGACGGGCGGTGACGGCGGCGACGTCGGCCTGGTGGCGGCGGCGCGGACGCTCCCGCTGGTGCTCTTCCTGCTGATCGGCGGGGCGGTGGCGGACCGGCTGCCCCGGCACCACGTGATGGTCGCGGCCAACGTCCTGAACTGCCTCTCGCAGGCCGCCTTCGCCCTCCTCGTGCTGGCCGGGGAACCCCTGCTGTGGCAGATGATGCTGCTCTCCGCTCTCGGCGGCACCGGACAGGCATTCTTCGGCCCGGCCGCCGAGGGCATGCTGATGTCCTCGGTCGAGGGCGAGCAGGCGGGCCGCGCGTTCGCGGTGTTCCGGATGGCGATGCAGGGCGCGGCCCTGGGCGGTGCCGCGCTCGGTGGTGCCCTGGTCGCCGCGTTCGGCCCCGGCTGGGTGCTCGCCGCTGACGCGGCGGCCTTCGCGGTCGCCGGGGCGCTGCGGGCCTTCCTCGACGTCGGCCACATCCCGCCCCGGGCGCCGGGCGGCGGTCTGCTCGCCGATCTGCGGGACGGCTGGCGCGAGTTCGCCGGCCGCCCGTGGCTGTGGGGCATCGTCGTCCAGTTCTCCATCGCCAACGCGGTGGTCGCCGCCGCGGACGCGGTGTACGGCCCGCTCGTGGCCCGCGACCACCTCGGCGGCGCGGGCCCCTGGGGTCTCGCCCTGGGCGCGTTCGGGGCGGGCACGGTCGCCGGGGCCGTGCTGATGACCCGCTGGAAGCCCCGCCGCCTGCTCTTCGCCGGCACCCTCTGCGTGTTCCCGCTGGCCCTGCCCTCGGCCGCACTGGCCGTCCCGGTGCCGATCGGCGTCCTGTGCGCGGTGATGTTCCTGGCGGGTGCGACGGTCGAGGTGTTCGGCGTCTCCTGGATGACGGCCCTGCACCAGGAGATCCCCGAGGCCAAGCTCTCCCGCGTCTCGGCCTACGACTGGTTCGGCTCCGTGGCGTTCGTGCCCCTCGCCACGGCGGCGGCCGGCCCGGCGGAGGACGTCTTCGGCCGTACGGCGGCCCTGTGGGGCTGTGCCGGACTGGTGGTCCTGGTCACGGCGGCCGTGCTGTGCGTCCCGGACGTGCGCAATCTGCGGCGCAGGACCACCCCGGTGGCGAAGGGCGTCGCCGAGCGCCCCTCAGCCGATGCCGAACGCCCCGTCGGGGGGCTCGGGTGAGGGCACGGCGTCCTCGTCCCGCACCGCCCGCGCGCCACCGGTGAACTCCCGCAGCGCGGCACCGTGTTCGACCCGGGCCGGGAAGGCGTCGGCGGCGGTGAGCCGGACCAGCGCGGCGATGTCGACGGGCCGGTGCCCGGCGACGAGCACGGCGTTGCCGAACCGCCGCCCCCGCAGCACCCCCGGCTCGGCGATCAGCGCGAGCTCCTCGAAGGCGGTGGCCAGCGTGGCGAGCTGGGACCGCAGGAAGCCGAACGGCGCCGCGTCGGGCAGATTGGCGAGGTAGACCCCGCTCTCCCGCAGCACCCGCGCGGCTTCCCGCACATAGGCGACGGACGTGAGGTGCGCCGGGACCCGGGAGCCGCCGAACACATCGGCGACGATCACGTCGGCCGAGTCCCCGGCGGCGTCCTCCAGCCACCTCCGCGCGTCCGCCGCGTGCAGCGCGACCCGGGCCCCCTCGGGCAGCGGCAGATGCCCGGCCACCAGCTCCAGCAGCCCCCGGTCGGCCTCCACGACCTCCTGCCGGGACCCCGGCCGCGTCACGGCCACGTACCGGGGCAGGGTGAGCGCCCCGCCCCCGAGATGCACCACGTCCAGCGCGACCCCCGGCTCCGCCAGCACGTCCAGCACGTGCCCGAGCCGCCGCGCGTACTCGAACTCCAGATGCGTGGGATCGTCCAGGTCGACGTACGACTGCGGCGCCCCGTCGACGGTGAGCAGCCAGGCGCGTTCCCGGTCGATGTCGGGCATCAGCTTGGCGGTGCCGTGATCGACGACGCGGGTCACGGGGATGGGCTCGCTCACTTCTCCATTGTGCGGTAGGGCGACGCCCCGGAGGGGCGCGGGGAACTGCGCGACCGGCCACAGACGGCCCGCAGTCCCCCACGCGACGAACCACGCTCACACGACGGCGGTCACGGTCCCCGCCCCCACGGTCCTGCCACCCTCACGGATGGCGAACCCGAGCCCCGCCTCCAGCGGCACGTCCCGCCCCAGCTCCACGGTCATGACGACGGTGTCCCCGGGCCGCGCGACAGCGGCCTCCCCGAGGTCGACGACCCCCACCACATCCGCCGTACGGATGTAGAACTGCGGCCGGTACCCGGTGGAGACGGCCGTCGTACGACCGCCCTCACGCGCGGAGAGCACGTACACCTGCGCGGTGAAGCGACGACTGGGCACGACGCTCCCCGGCGCGGCCACCACGTGCCCCCGCCGGACGGCGTCCCGGGGAACGCCCCGCAGCAGCAACGCCACGTTGTCCCCGGCCTGCGCCTCCTCCATCGGCTTGCCGAAGGTCTCAAGACCCGTGACCACCGTCTCGACGCAGGCCCCGAGCACCTCGACCTTGTCCCCGACCCGCACCACGCCCCGCTCCACCGCGCCGGTGACCACGGTCCCCCGTCCGGTGATGGTCAGCACGTTCTCCACCGGCAGCAGGAACGGCGCGTCCAGATACCGCTCCGGCATCGGCACGTACGTGTCCACCGCGTCGAGCAGCGCCTCGACCGACGCCGTCCACCGCGGGTCCCCCTCCAGCGCCTTCAGCCCGGAGACGCGCACGACGGGTACGGAGTCGCCGCCGTAGCCGTGCGCGGTGAGCAGGTCGCGCACCTCCAGCTCGACCAGGTCGGTCAGCTCCTCGTCGCCCGCGTCGGCCTTGTTGAGGGCGACCACGATGTGGTCGACGCCCACCTGCCGGGCGAGCAGGACGTGTTCGGCGGTCTGCGGCATGATCCCGTCGAGCGCGGAGACGACGAGGATCGCCCCGTCCAGCTGCGCGGCGCCGGTGACCATGTTCTTGACGTAGTCGGCATGGCCCGGCATGTCGACGTGCGCGTAGTGCCGGGTGTCGGTCTCGTACTCGACGTGCGCGATGTTGATGGTGATGCCCCGGGCCGCCTCCTCGGGCGCCCGGTCGATCCGGTCGAACGGCACGAACGCGCCGGTGCCGCGGTCGGCGAGGACCTTGGTGATGGCGGCGGTCAGGGTGGTCTTGCCGTGGTCGACATGACCCATCGTGCCGATGTTGAGGTGCGGTTTCGTACGGACATAGGCCGTCTTGGACATGGCTGTACCTCGAAGCGTCTGGTGGCGAAGAAGAAGTGGGACCCCGAGGAACTGCCCGACCCTCCCCTTGCGGGGTCCGCCGGACGAACCGGAGAGGGTCAGCTTCGGGCGCCGTCCGCGACGGCCGTGAGAACGACGACGGCAGCCTTCGGGGCATCCGTGACCACGGATGCTGCGAGGGCGAAGGCGTGCCGGAACATGACGTCGATCATTGCCGACGCTTTACCCGGCGTCGAATGGTTTTCGTCCGGCCTGCGTACAAGCCTGCGGCCGGGTTCCTGTGACGCTCGTGAGACGAACCATACGGCGATCACACACATTTGTCGGTTAGTGTCACCGGATGCTCGATGCCACCACCCGCTCTGGGGGCACCGCCACGGCCTCTCCCCGGGCCGCCACCGCGGAGCTCGCCGTCGCCGCTTCCCCGGCAACGACCGCCTCGCCCGTTCCACCCACCGGTTTCACCGCCCGCTGCACGAGAGTTCTGCTCTCCCCGTGGTCGCGGCTGTCGCTGCTCGTCGCCCTGCTCGCCGCGGGCGCGTGCGGCGTGCTGCTGTTCGAGCCGCAGCGGCTGCTGACCCAGGGCTGGCCGCCGCAGCTCGGTGGAGCCGCGGCGGCGGCGGTGTTCGCGGTGGCGTACGGCGTGTGCACGGTGGCGTTCGTGCCGAGGCCGCTGCTGAATCTGGCGGCGGGTGCGCTGTTCGGTTCACAGGTGGGCCTCGGCGTCAGTCTGGCCGGCACGGTGCTCGGCGCCGGGATCGCCTTCTGCCTGGGCCGGGCGCTGGGCCAGGAGGCCCTGCGGCCGCTGCTGCGCGGGCGCTGGCTGAAGGCCGCGGACGGTCAGCTCAGCCGGCACGGCTTCCGCTCGATGCTGGCGGTGCGGCTGTTCCCCGGGGTGCCGTTCTGGGCCGCGAACTACTGCGCTGCCGTCTCCCGCATGGGCCTGCTGCCCTTCCTGCTGGCCACCGGCCTCGGTTCGATCCCGAACACCGCTGCCTACGTGGTCGCCGGCGCCCGTGCCTCGACGCCGACGTCACCGGCCTTCCTGATCGCCCTGGCCTGCATCGCCCTGCCGGCGCTGGCGGGCGTGGTGGTGGCCTGGCGCAAGCGGCACCGGCTGCGCGGGCTCTGACGAACCGTTACATCCGTCCCTCGCCCCCGAGCCGATACGCCCGCCCCTCGCTCCCCCTCGCTCACGAACCGTGACGTCCGCCCCCGCTCACACCCGTTCCAGGACCATGGCGTTGGCGAGCCCGCCGGCCTCGCACATGGTCTGGAGCGCGTACCGGGCGCCCCGTTCCCGCATGGCGTGCACGAGCGTCGTCGTCAGCCGGGTGCCGCTCGCGCCCAGCGGATGGCCGAGGGCGATGGCGCCGCCGTGCACGTTGACCCGGCCGAGGTCGGCGCCGGTCTCCTGCTGCCAGGCCAGGACGACGCTGGAGAACGCCTCGTTGACCTCGAACAGGTCGATGTCGTCGAGGGTCAGTGACGCCCGGCGCAGCACCTTCTCGGTCGCCGGGACGACACCCGTGAGCATCAGCAGCGGGTCGGAGCCGGTGACGGCGAAGCTGTGCAGCCGGGCGAGCGGGCGCAGGCCGAGCCGGGCCGCCGTCTCGCTCGACGTGATGAGCACCGCCGAGGCGCCGTCGTTGATCGGGCTGGCGTTGCCGGGCGTGACGTTCCACTCGATCTGCGGGAAGCGCTCGGCGAAGGCGGGGTCGTAGTAGGCGGGCTTGAGCCCGGCGAGGACCTCCGTGGTGCTGCCCGGGCGGACGCACTCGTCGCGCGTGACGCCCTCCAGGGGCGCGACCTCGGCGTCGAAGTGCCCCGCCTCCCAGGCCGCGGCGGCTTTGTGGTGCGAGGAGACCGCGAAGGCGTCCATCCGCTCGCGGCCGATCGACCACTTGGCGGCGATCAACTCGGCACTGACGCCCTGCGGAACGAGCCCCTCCGGGTAGCGCCCGGCCACCCCGGGCCCGAAGGGGTCCTTGCCTTCCGGGACGTTCGACCACATCGGCACCCGGCTCATCGACTCCACTCCACAGGCCACGACGAGGTCGTACGCGCCCGAGAGGACGCCCTGGGCCGCGAAGTGCACGGCCTGCTGGGAGGAGCCGCACTGGCGGTCCACGGTGGTCGCGGGCACCGACTCCGGGAAGCCCGCGGACAGGACGGCGTAGCGGGTGGTGTTCATGGCCTGCTCGCCGACCTGGTCGACGGTGCCGCCGATGACGTCGTCGATCAGCGCCGGGTCGACGCCGGAGCGCTCGACCAGCGTGCGCAGGGTGTGGGCGAGCAGCTCCACGGGGTGGACGTGCGCGAGGGCGCCGCCCGGCTTGCCCTTGCCGATCGGGGTGCGTACGGCTTCGACGATCACTGCGTCACGCATGTGCGGGCCTCCACGACTACTGGTGAGTAGGAAATCCGAACTCACGGTATCCCGCAGAGTTGGAAAATCCAACCCTCTCCTAGACTGGGCGCCATGGCCGCCAGCAAAGACCCGCGCCCCTGCTCCATCGCCGACACCCTCGCGCTCGTCGGGGAGAAGTACTCCCTGCTCGTGCTGCGGGAGGTGTGCCTCGGCAACGGCCGGTTCGACCAGCTGGTGCGCAACATCGGCGCTCCGCGCGACATCCTCGCCACGCGGCTGCGCCGGCTCGTGGACGCCGGGATCCTGACCAAGCGGCCCTACAGCGAGCGCCCGCAGCGCTTCGAGTACCTGCCCACGCGGGCGGGCCTGGAGCTGGAGCCGGTGCTGCTGACCCTCATGGCCTGGGGGGACCGCCACCTCCGCGCGGACGGCGACCGCCCGATGGTCGTGGAGCACTCCTGCGGCAGGCCGCTCGCCCCGGCCGTCACCTGCCGGGCCTGTGGCGACGAGGTGCGCCACGAGGACCTCACGGCCCGCCCCCAGGCGCCCGGCTGGACGGTCACCGGACCGACGGCGGCCTGATCCCCACTGCCGCGTGGCCGCTTCCAAACCCCTGTGTCGGGGCGGCCGCCGAGGGGCGCTACGCTTCCCCCTCGGCACACATGATCCCCCGTTCCCCACGACGGCGGCCCGGTGCGCCCGTCGTCCGTCCCACGATCGGCACTTGGACTCCGCTACCTCATGTCTTGGTTCGAATCACTCATCCTCGGACTCGTCCAGGGGCTGACCGAGTTCCTCCCCGTCTCCTCGAGCGCGCACCTGCGCCTGACGGCGGCCTTCTCGGGCTGGGAGGACCCGGGCGCGGCCTTCACGGCGATCACGCAGATCGGCACCGAGGCCGCCGTGCTGATCTACTTCCGCAAGGACATCGGACGGATCATCTCGGCCTGGACGCGCTCGCTCACGAACAAGGCGCTGCGCAGCGACCCCGACGCGCGGATGGGCTGGCTCGTCATCGTCGGCTCGATCCCGATCGGTGTGCTCGGCGTGACGCTGAAGGACCAGATCGAGGGGCCCTTCCGTGACCTGCGGATCACCGCGACGATGCTGATCGGCATGGGCATCGTCCTGGGCATCGCCGACCGGCTCGCGGCACGCGACGAGAGCGGCGGCAAGCACCGCGCGCCCAAGCAGCGCAAGGCCCTGGAGGACCTGGGCGTCCGCGACGGCCTGATCTACGGCCTCTGCCAGGCCATGGCGCTCATCCCGGGCGTCTCCCGCTCCGGCGCCACCATCAGCGGCGGCCTGTTCATGGGCTACAGGCGCGAGGCCGCGGCCCGCTACTCCTTCCTGCTCGCCATCCCCGCGGTGCTCGCCTCCGGCCTGTTCGAGCTCAAGGACGCGACGGAGGGCGGCCACGTCTCCTGGGGCCCGACGATCTTCGCCACGGTCATCGCCTTCGGCGTCGGGTACGCCGTGATCGCGTGGTTCATGAAGTTCATCTCGACCAAGAGCTTCATGCCGTTCGTCTGGTACCGCATCGCGCTCGGCATCGTCATCATCGCCCTGGTCGGCATGGGGGAACTCAGCCCGCACGCCGGGGAGCCGGCGCACTGACGCGGCCCGTGTGACCCGCATCTCGTGACCAACCGCATAGCGATCCGGTAGCCGTCCGGTAGCGGCCTGTCAGTGGCTGCGCCTAGGCTTGTCCGCATGTCCCCCGATTCCGTGACCCCTGGTTCCGTGCGGTCCGCTGCCGAGGTGAACGAGGAGATCCGTGCGCTCTGGCAGCGCACGGGCGGCACCCTGTCCGCCGAGGAGCGCGCGGAGTACGAACTGCTGGTCGTCGAGTGGGCCGCCGCGATCCGCGGCGGCGTCGTCAAGGCGGCCTGACCGGCAACCCCCGGCGGCCGCCGCTCCGACCCTCAGCCGGCGGCCACCGCCCCGGCCCTCAGCAGCCGCCATTCCGGCCGTCAGGCGCGCAGGCGCGCCAGCACCTCGTCGTCGACCGGATACGGCCGCTCCTCGGGCAACAGCCCGGCGGCCGCGTCGAGTTCACCCGCCCGCACGCGACGGTGCACCTCCGCCGCGAGCGGCGTGACGTCCTCGATCCCCACGATCCACTCGTCCGCGTACCGGGCCGCCGCCTCCCCCGCGAGCCCCAGCTGGAGCGAGCGGTGCGGCAGCGGTTCGAGACGCAGATTCCGCTCCGGATCCCACTGCACCCGGGCCGGCGCCCGCCTCAACTGCCGCTGCCAGTCGGCCCGGTCGCCGTGCAGGGCGGGCACATGGTGGGACAGGCAGGCGTTGCGCAGCGCCCAGTGGAAGCCCTCGCGGGTGATCTCGATCGCCAGGACCGTCTCCTGGCCCTCCTTCGTGCCCCAGCCGCAGCGGTACATCATCCACAGGAACGACGGCTTGATCCACGTCATGCGCTCCCGCTTCCAGGTCGACGGGAAGCGGCCGTCGCGGGCCGCGGGGCCGCCGATCCCCGGGCGGTAGGCCTGGTACACGGTGAGCGTGGACTCGGTGTGGCGGGCGCGGACCCGGAATCTCGGTTCGTTCTGATCGTTCACGAGGGACAGGCTCGGCCCCGGAGCCCCTCGACGGCCACCGAATATCACCGCACGGCTCTTCACTCGGCCCCTCCCATGCCCAACACTGAGCCGATGACGCAGCGCGTGGAGCTCGCCACCGTGAGGGACCGGCTCGCCGTCGACGGACTGATCACCGACTACGCGGTGGCGGTCGACGACGGGGACTGGGAGGCCTACCGGGGGCTGTTCACCCCCGAGGGGCGGGCGGACTACCGGTCGGCGGGCGGCATCGAGGGGGAGGCCGGGGCCGTCGCCGCCTGGCTCGCCGAGAGCATGCGGCTGTTCCCGATGCGGCAGCACCTGATCGTCAACCGGCGGGTCCGGTTCGGAGTCTGGGAGCACGACACCGGCGACACCGCCCAGGTCCAGGCCGACTACGTCAACCCCATGGCCACCGAAGGGCCCGCGCCCGACTTCGTGTGCGGCGGCCGGTACGCCTTCGCCCTGCTGCGCACGGACGCCGGCTGGCGGCTGAGCGAGGTGGTCGTCCGGGAGAAGTGGCGACGCCTTCCCGAGCGGCGGGCGGCACCTGTGGTCAACTGACCCGGCGTCCTCTGTCCTAGATCGTCCGCAGGACGCACACTGGAGGCATCCGCGGGTAGGAGGCGCCTATGAAGACGCTCGGCCACTGGCTCGCCTCCCCCTGGCGGCGCTCGGCCGCCGCGGCGGTCGCGGGCGCCCTGCCCGTCCTTGCCTTCCCCGCCCCGTCCCTGTGGTGGTGGGCCTACGTCGCCCTGGTGCCGTGGCTCCTGCTGCTGCGGACGGCCCCGAGCGGGAAACGGGCGCTGTACGAGGGCTGGTGCGGCGGCTTCGGCTTCATGCTGGCCATGCACCACTGGCTGATGCCGTTCCTGCACGTGTTCACGTTCGTCATCGCCGCGCTGCTCGGAGCGCTGTGGGGCCCCTGGGGCTGGCTGGTGCGCCGTCTGCTGGCCGGGGTGCCCTCGCGGAGCCGGGTCGCGGCCGCCCTCGTGGTGCTCCCGTCGGGCTGGCTGGCCGTCGAGCTGATCCGCTCCTGGCAGGGCCTGGGCGGGCCCTGGGGCATGCTCGGCAGCAGTCAGTGGCAGGTCGAACCGGCGCTGCGGCTCGCCTCCGTCGGCGGGGTGTGGCTGCTCAGTTTCCTGCTGGTGGCCCTCAACGTCGCGGTCGCCGTCCTCGTCGCGGTCCCCCGGGCCCGCGTGCCCGCCGTGGCCGGTCTCGCCGTCACGGCCGTCGCCACCTCCGCCGCCTGGACGCTCGCGCCCCGCCCCGCCGTCGACGGCCGGGTCAGGATCGCCGTCGTCCAGCCCGGCGTCATCGGCGGCGCGGACAGCGCGGACCGCCGGTTCGCACGCGAGGAGCAGCTCACCCGGCGGCTCGCCGGCCAGGACGTCGACCTGATCGTCTGGGGGGAGAGCAGCGTCGGTTTCGACCTCGGGGACCGCCCCGACCTCGCCCGGCGGCTCGCGGACCTGTCCCGCGCGACGAACGCCGACATCCTGGTCAACGTCGACGCCCGGCGCTCCGACAAGCCCGGCATCTACAAGAGCTCCGTCCTGGTGGGGCCGGACGGCCTGACCGGTCAGCGCTACGACAAGATGCGGCTCGTGCCCTTCGGCGAGTACGTCCCGGCCCGCTCCCTGCTCGGCTGGGCCACGTCGGTCGGCAAGGCCGCCGGCGAGGACCGCCGCCGCGGCTCCCAGCCGGTCGTGATGAACGTGGGCGGCAGCGGCCTGCGCACCGGCCCCATGGTGTGCTTCGAGACCGCCTTCCCCGACATGACCCGCCACCTCACCAAGGAGGGCGTCGACGTGCTGATCGGCCAGTCGTCGACGTCCACGTTCCAGGGCAGCTGGGCGCCCGAGCAGCACGCCACGCTCGCCGCGCTGCGCGCCGCCGAGACCGGCCGCCCGATGGTGCACTCGACGCTCACGGGCGTCTCCGCGGTCTACGGCCCGAGCGGGCAGCGCGTCGGCCCGTGGCTCGGGACGGACACGTCCGCCGCGCAGGTCTACGAGATCCCCCTCGCCCACGGCACCACGCCCTACGTCCGCCTCGGCGACTGGACCGTGCACGCGGCCCTGCTGATCCTCGCCGCCTGGGCCGCCGGCGAGGGCGTACGGACCCTGCGGCTCAGGCGGTCCGCTCCCGCACCGCGCGTACGACCCGCTCGCACAGCTCATGGGTCTCCAGCGCGTCCCGGGCGCTGAGCACCTTGCCCGCCCGCACGGCGTCCAGGAACGCCAGCACCGCCTGCTCGATCCCGCGCTGCCGGGCCACCGGCACCCAGTCCCCGCGCCGCCGCACGGTCGGCTGGCCCTTGTGGTCGATCACCTCGGCGAGGTTGACGACCTGCCGCTTGGTGTCCTGCCCGGACACCTCCAGGATCTCCTCGGCCGAACCGCTGAGCCGGTTCATCACGCCGAGCGCGGTGAAGCCGTCCCCGGAGAGCTGGAGCACGATGTGGTGCAGCAGGCCGTCCCGGACGCGGGCGCGCACGGTGACGTCGTCGACCTCGCCGGGCGCCAGGAACCGCAGGGTGTCGACGACGTGGATGAAGTCGTCGAGGATCATCGCGCGCGGTTCCTCCGGCAGCCCGATGCGGTTCTTCTGCATCAGGATCAGCTCGCGCGGATGGTCGGCGCACTGCGTGTAGCCGGGGGCGAAGCGCCGGTTGAAGCCGACGGCCAGGCTCACGTCGCGTTCCTCGGCGAGTGCCACCAGCCGCGCCGAGTCGTCGAGTTCGTAGGCGAGCGGCTTGTCGACGTACGTCGGGACGCCCGCCTCGAGCAGCCGCGTCACGATCTCCGGGTGGACGAGGGTGGGCGCGTGCACGAAGGCGGCGTCGAGGCCGGCCGAGAGGAGGGAGTCGAGGGTGGTGTGCCGCCGCTCCGGCGGGAGGTGGAGCCCGTCGGCGACCCGGTCGAGCGTTTCGGGGGTGCGGGTCTGCAGGTGCAGCTCGACCCCCGGCTTGAAGGCGAGGACCGGAAGGTAGGCCTTCTGCGCGATGTCACCGAGTCCGATGCAGCCGACCTTCACGTGGTGCGCTCCTCTAGCGGTTGCCTGCCGGGGTCTGCTCGGAAGCATACGGGGGCTGCGGCGGACACCGGTCGGCGATGCCGTCGGAGCTCCGCGGGAACAGCGCGGGCCCGGCCTTCGAAAACCCGTGGTCCGGCCGGGGATGTTCGGAAAGGATTGTGTCCATGACGACCGAACGCCACATGCCCGCCACCACCGCCGACGAACGCACCATGCTGGAGGGCTGGCTGGAGTTCCACCGGCAGACCCTCGCCTGGAAGTGCGAGGGCCTGAGCGACGAGCAGCTCAGGTCCGCCGCGGTGGAGCCCTCCGACCTGTCCCTCATGGGCCTGGTGCGGCACATGGCGGACGTGGAGCGGAGCTGGTTCCGCAGGGTGCTGGCGAACGAGGACGCGGCGCCCCTCTACTGGAGCGACGAGGACCGCGACGGCGAGTTCCACCTGACCGACGCGGACACCTACCAGGAGGCGTACCGCGCCTGGCAGTCCGAGATCGGGGCCGCCCGGAGCATCGCGGCCCGCTTCGGCCTGGACGACCTCTCCGAGGGCGCGCACCGGCGCACCGGCGAAAAGTTCAACCTGCGCTGGATCTACACCCACATGATCGAGGAGTACGCCCGGCACAACGGCCATGCCGACCTGATCCGCGAGCGCATCGACGGCTCGACCGGCGACTGACGTCACCCCCGACCCATCGAGGCCCTCCGTACGGGGCGGGACATCACCCGTGCGGGGCATCCTCCGCCCGTCCGCCGTACCGCCCCGGCCCGGACGGACCAGAGTGGCGCGGGTGCATCGAACGACCACCACCGCGACGCTCCTGGTGACCGTGGCCGTCTCGGCCCTCTCCGGGTGTGTGACGGTCCAGCATCGCCCCGTCCCCGGGCCGCCGACGGGACCGCCCCGGCCGTCGGCGCCGCAGCAGACAGGGGGGACGGAGACGCAGATCGTGCAGTCGCCGGCGCGCGAGGCCCTGCAGCTCATCGAGGAGTCCCGCCGCCCCCGGCCGGCCCCCTCCGCGTCCCGCCTCACCACCCCGGCGGCGGACACGCCGCCACAGGACCGGCCGCCGGCCGGCACCCGCGACGTCCGTCCGCGCCCCGCCCGCCCGGAACGCCCGGACCACCCGGAGCCGGCCCCGCGCGGCCCGCAGCGGCCACGCCCCGGCCTCCCCGACGTCTCGGAGTCGGTACGGCAGGACGTCCACCGGAACGTCCCGGGCGGCACGGACGTGTGCGCGCTGGGCCGACGCTACGGGGGATGGCGGGCCGACAGCCCGGAGGCCACCATCTGCCAGGACACCTACGGGCGGTGACCGGCTCCGTCAGGGCCGCTGCCTGGGCGGCCTCCGTCAGGGCCGCTGCCTCGGCGGCCTCCCCCACGGCCCTCCGCCGGTCTCCCCTCCGCCTTCGCCCAGCCGGGACTCCAGCCGCCGGATGGCCGCCCACACGCCCGCCGCGTAACGGTCGTCGGTGAGGGCGGCGGCCGCTCCCCTGGCCCGCCGCAGATGGGTACGGGCGGCGTCGCGGTCGCCGAGCCCGGCGTAGTCGGCCGCCAGGCTCACGTGCAGGGAGGGGTAGAGGGCGCGCACCGCGACCGTCCCTTCCCGGGCGGCGAGCCCGTCCTCGGTGATCTCCTCCGCCGCCGTCAGCGCGCGCAGGTCCCAGGCCAGTTCGTCCGCCGGGTCGTCCTGGGTGTCGGCCAGGTAGTGGGCGAGGGTGCAGCGGTGCAGCGGGTCGCCGTGCTCCCCGATCTCCGCCCACAGGTCCAGGAACCGGTGCCGGGCCTCCTCCCGGTCCCCAGCGTGGTGCAGCATCACGACCTGCCCGATCCGCGTGAGCACGGCGTCCGGCGCCGCCTGCCCCTGTCGCTCGACCACCACGCCCTCCGCGCCCTCGCCCGCTGTTGCCCCGACGCTAACCGCAGGCGGGGGCGATCCGGCTCAGGCCGCTCCGCGCGCCACCGGGCTGTTCGGGGACGTACGGCCGGTGCCCGAACGCACCGGCCGCCGGGCGTCGCGTCAGCCCAGGTCCGGGATCGTCCAGTCGATCGGCTCGTGCCCCTGCGCCGCCACCGCCGCGTTGATCTGCGTGAACGGCCGGGAGCCGAAGAACTTCTTCGCCGACAGGGGCGAGGGGTGCGCGCCCTTGACCACCGCGTGCCGCGACTCGTCGATCAGCGGGAGCTTCTTCTGCGCGTAGTTCCCCCACAGCACGAACACCGCCGGGTCCGGCCGCCCGGCCACCGCGCGGATCACCGCGTCGGTGAACCTCTCCCAGCCCCGGTTCTTGTGCGAGTTGGCCTCACCGCCGCGGACCGTGAGCACCGCGTTGAGCAGCAGCACGCCCTGGCGCGCCCAGGGCATCAGGTAGCCGTTGTCCGGGATCGGGGTGCCCAGCTCCTCGTGCATCTCCTTGTAGATGTTGCGCAGGGACGGGGGGACGCGCACGCCGGGCCGGACCGAGAAGCACAGGCCGTGTCCCTGGCCCTCGCCGTGGTACGGGTCCTGGCCGAGGATCAGAACCTTGACCTCCTCGAACGGCGTGGCGTCCAGCGCCGCGAAGACCTCCTCGCGCGGCGGGTGGACGGGACCGTTCGCCCGCTCCTCCTCGACGAACTCCGTCAGCTCCTTGAAGTAGGGCTGCTGCAGCTCGTCACCCAGAACCCCGCGCCAGGACTCGGGCAGCATGGCGATGTCGGTCACGTCAACGTCCTCACGATGTGCGGTCACTTCAGGCCTCAGAACCTACAGGCGACCACTGACAACGCGCCCCGGGAAGCCGGACGTCCGCCGCTGCCTACCAGGCGGTCTTGCGGTGCAGCTCCCACAGCATCATGATCGTCGACGGGTCCAGGGCCCGCTCGGCGCCCGAGACGTCCCGGCTGGCCGCCACGTACTGCCGGCCCTGCCACAGCGGCAGCAGCCGCGCGTCGTCCACGAGGATCCGCTGGGCCTCCTCGAACTCCCTCTCCACGCTCGCGCGGTCGCTCTCCCGGCGCGACCGGGGCAGCAGCTCGCCGGTGATCTCGGGGGCCGGGTAGGGCGTGCCGAGGGCGTTCTGCTCACCGACGAACGGCGCGATGAAGTTCTCGGCGTCCGGGAAGTCGGGGAACCAGCCACGCCCGAACACCGGGTACTCACCGTTCTGGTAGCCCTCGACGTAGGTCTTCCAGGGGCGGCTCTTGAGGGTGATCGTGAACAGGCCCGAGTCCTCCAGCTGGCGCTCCAGCTCCTTGAACTCCGCGGCGGTCTCGGAGCCGTAGCGGTCGCTGGTGTACCAGAAGGTGAGCGGGACCCTCTGGTTGATGCCGGCCTCGGTGAGGATCTTGCGGGCCTTGGCCACGTCCGGGTCGCCGTAGTCGTCGAAGAAGCCCGTGGTGTGGCCGGTGAGGCCCTTGGGGACCATGGAGTACAGCGGGTCGACGGTGTCCTTGTAGACCTTGTGGGCGATCGCGGCCCGGTCGACGACCTGGGCGATGGCCTGGCGCACGGCCTTCTTGTTGGCCCAGGAGTCCTTCGGGTTGAACACCAGGTAGTTGATGTCGGTGCCGGTGCCCTCGACGAGCTGGATCTCCTCCTCCTTGGAGGTCTTGCTCTGGAGGTCGACGACGTCGCCGGCGGCCAGACCGCGGTAGGTGACGTCGATCCGCCGGTCGCGCAGGGCCTTGACCATGGTGGCCGAGTCCTGGAAGTAGCGGATGGTCACCGCGTCGTTCCGGCGCTCCGCGTAGCCCTTGTAGGAGTCGTTGCGGACGAGGACGGCCTCCTTGCCGTCATCGTAGGACTCGAGCCGGTAGGGCCCGGAGCCGACGACGTCCTCGCCCTCGCGCAGGGACCCCTCCGGGTAGGCCTCCGGGGAGACGATCGACATGGCGGGCGTGGCGAGCACGAAGGGGAACGTGGCGTCGGGCTTGTTGAGGTGGAAGATCACCTCGCGGTCGTTCGGCGCCTGGACCCGTTCGAGGCTGCCCAGCAGACCGGCGGGGCCGCCGTTGACCTTGATCTCGCGGATCCGGTCGAACGAGTACTTGACGGCCCGGGCGTCGAGCGCGTCCCCGTTGGAGAACTTCAGGCCCTCGCGCAGTTCGCAGCGGTAGACCTGGTTCGAGGAGTCGCTGAAGCCGCAGCTCTCGGCGGCGTCCGGCTGGGGCTCGGTCGCGCCGGTCGGATAGCTCAGGAGCGTCTGGTAGATGTTGCGGAACAGCTCCCAGGAGCTGTCCCAGGAGGCGGCAGGATCGAGCGTACTGGGCGCACTGGTGGTGCCGACGACGATCGGCCCTTCGTCCTCCGGGGTGTCGGACGACAGCACTCCGCACCCGGTCATCAGGGACGATATGGACGCGATGGCCGCCACCCGCCGCAGGCATCGGTTCCGGTTGAACACGCGCACGCTCCTCGATCTGCCATACCAAGGGTCGGCAGACCATACCGCAGTGCCGTGGCCGCTGACCCTCCCCCGGACATGACTCCTTGATCGATAAACCTTTGACTACGTTGTCATAGCCCTTTGCGATGCCTTTACGCCGGCACGGGCGCCCCTCGCGTGGAGGAGCGCCCGTGTCACGTGGTCCGTACGCCGGTGTCAGCCGGTGCCGGCGTTGAGGAAGATGCCGCCGTCCACGACGAGCGTCTGGCCGGTGACCCAGTCGGACTGCTCGGAGGTGAGGAACGCGGCCGCGCCGCCGATGTCGGAGGGCACGCCGAGCCGGCCGAGCGGGTAGGCCGCCGCGGCCTCCTCCTCCCGGCCCTCGTACAGGGCCTGGGCGAACTTGGTCTTCACGACCGCCGGGGCGATGGCGTTGACCCGCACCTTGGGCGCGAACTCGTGGGCGAGCTGCACGGTCAGGTTGATCATCGCCGCCTTGCTGATGCCGTACGCCCCGATGAACGGCGAGGGCGACAGGCCGGCGACGGAGGCGATGTTGACGATCGCGCCGCCGTTGTCCTTCTGCCAGGCGTGCCAGGTCTTCTGGGCGAAGCCGAGCGCCGAGACGACGTTGGTCTCGAAGACCTTGCGCGCGACGTTCAGGTCGAGGTCGGCGATCGGCCCGAACACCGGGTTGGTGCCCGCGTTGTTGACCAGGAAGTCGATGCGGCCGAAGGCCTCCATCGCGCGCTCGACGGCGACGGCCTGGTGGGCCTCGTCGTGCGCCTTGCCGGCGACGTGGATCGCGCGGTCGGCGCCGAGCTGCTCGACGGCCTCCTTGAGGGCGTCCTCGTTGCGGCCGGTGATCACGACGCGGTCGCCGCGCGCGACCAGCGCCTCGGCGACGCCGTAGCCGATGCCGCGGCTGGCGCCCGTGACGAGGGCGACCTTGCCGGAGAGTTCCACGGAAGTCATGTTCTTCGTCCTTTAGTCGAGCGGTCCGCCGGCCACGTACAGCACCTGGCCGGAGACGAACCCGGCCGCCTCGCCCGTGAAGAAGGCGATGGCGTTGGCGATGTCCTCCGGCTCACCGACGCGGGCCACCGGGATCTGCGTGGCGGCGGCGGCCTTGAAGTCCTCGAAGCCCATGCCGACGCGGTCGGCGGTGGCCTTGGTCATCTCGGTGGCGATGAAGCCCGGGGCGACGGCGTTGGCGGTGACGCCGAACTTGCCGAGCTCCTTGGCGAGCGTCTTGGTGAAGCCCTGGAGGCCCGCCTTGGCGGCCGAGTAGTTCACCTGACCGCGGTTGCCGAGCGCCGAGGAGGACGAGAGGTTGACGATCCGGCCGAAGCCCGCGTCCACCATGTGCTTCTGGCAGGCCTTGGACATCAGGAAGGCGCCGCGCAGGTGCACGTTCATGACGGTGTCCCAGTCGGAGACGCTCATTTTGAACAGCAGGTTGTCGCGCAGCACGCCCGCGTTGTTGACCAGGATCGTCGGCGCGCCGAGCTCCTCGACGATCCGCGCGACGGCCGCCTCGACCTGCCCCTCGTCCGAGACGTCGCAGCCGACCGCGACGGCCTTGCCACCGGCGGCGGTGATCTTCTCGACTGTGTCCTTGCAGGCGGCTTCGTCGAGGTCGAGCACGGCGACCGCGCGGCCCTCGGCGGCCAGACGTACGGCGGTGGCGGCGCCGATGCCGCGCGCGGCACCGGTGACGACGGCGACCCGCTGCTCAGTGGTGGACATGGCTGCTTCTCCTCAGGTGAGCGACCGCTTAGTACCTTCAGTGGGTGTGACGCTAGAAGCCCTGGCACGCGGTGTCAACGGCCTGCTCGGCCATGTGATCCATCACCCGCGCCGACTGCCCGGCCAGGCAGTGAGGAACACACCCGAACGGCCCAGGACCGCAGGTGGCCGCCGCCCACCCCTACCTACCGTCGGAGCGTGAGCCACTCGTGGCCGGAAAGGAGGCGCACCATGCGCCGTCTCACCGGAGTCATCGGCACGCTCTTCGCGATCGCCGCGATTGTGCCCTTGGCCTACCCAGCTCATGCCCAGCCCGACAGGGACTGCCGCGATTTCGCCTTCCAAGAGGACGCTCAGGCGGTGTTCGAGGCGGATCCACGGGACCCGAATCGGCTGGACGAGGACCAGGGCCCGGACGGCGGAATCGCCTGTGAGGCGCTGCCGCGCCGTGGCGCGGGCGTCATCTCCCCCACGATCTCCGCCCGGCCGTCCGCGTCCGTCACCCCGACGCCCACGTCCAGCGCACCGGGTATGACCACCGGGCCCACCACGACCCCGTCCCGAGGAGTCCGCGGCGGGGCGGGAGGCGCGACGGCCTCTGGGCCAAGCGATTGGGACGTAGCCCTGGGCCTGGCGTTCACTGCGGGCGCCTCCCTCATGGTCGGTCACATGCTCAGGCGCCGTCGGCGCTGACGGGCCGAGTAGGGCCCGTGGCGGCTATCGCACCAGGAGGTCCAGCAGCCTCTCCGTCTCCGCCGCCGGATTTCTCGTCAGGCCGGTGTGGACGGGGCCGGGCTGGACGATCGTGGAGCGGGGGGCGACCAGCCAGCGGAAGCGGCGTCCGGGGTCGTCGGCCGCGGCCTGGCCGGCCGCGGTGCCGCCCGCGCAGAGCCGCTCCACGGCACCGAGGGCCGCCCGGACGCCGGCCACGTCCGCCCGCGGGTCGAGGGCCAGCAGGCGTGTCTCGTCCAGGTGGGTGCGCGCGCCGACGTAGGCCTCGGCGCGGCAGTAGAGGAGCACCCCGGCGTTGATGCACTCGCCGCGCTCGACGCGCGGGACCACGCGCAGGAGGGCGTACTCGTAGATCTGGCGGTCCCGGGGGCCGCCCTTGATGATGTGCCGGTCGCTCACTTGATCCCCTGGATGCGGTCGTGGATGACGGCGGCCCGGGCGAGCAGCGGCCGCGCGTAGGCCTGCCTCAGGTCGTCCGCGGTGTCGAAGCCGGGCTCGTCCGTCAGCCAGGCCTCGGGGATCCGGGCGGTGACGTCGGCGAGGAGCTGCTCGGTGATCCGGGGTGCCAGCTCGGCCGCCGCGGCGGCGATGTCGGGCGCGAAGGGCGCCAGCGCGTGGTCGGAGGCGTCGTAGGGGCGGACCGCCGAGGCCTGCGCGCCACGCCAGTTGTGGTGCCAGATCATGGTCGCGCCGTGGTCGACGAGCCACAGCTCGCCCCGCCACATCAGCAGGTTGGGGTTGCGCCAGGACCGGTCGACGTTGTTGACCAGCGCGTCGAACCAGACGATCCGCCCGGCCTCCTCGGGGCTCACCCGGAAGGCGAGCGGGTCGAAGCCGAGCGCGCCGGAGAGGAAGTCCATGCCGAGGTTGGTGCCGCCGCTGGACCTGAGCAGGCCCTGGACCTGCTCGTCGGGCTCGCCGAGTCCCAGCTCCGCGTCGAGCTCGACCGTGACCAGGCGCGGCACGCGCAGTCCCAGCCGGCGGGCCAGTTCCCCGCAGACCACCTCGGCGACGAGGGTCTTGCGGCCCTGCCCCGCGCCGGTGAACTTCAGGACGTACGTGCCGAAGTCGTCGGCCTCGACCAGACCCGGCAGCGAACCGCCCTCGCGCAGGGGCGCGATGAACCGGGTCGCGATCACTTCCTTGAGCATCGCCCCAGGTTACTGACGCGTCGGCCGGCTTCCGCACCGGCACCGCTGCGGTGGGCGGGAAACCGACAGCGAACCGACAGCGAGGTTTGGTGCACAGCCGCCTCGGGACGGGTCAGGATTTCGACACCGTCTGAACAGGCGGTCCGCCGGGACCGTACCTCCCGGCAGATCATCGAAACCCTCCCGAAGGGAAAGCCAGTATGACCAGCGCATCGCTCCAGCCCGCATCGGGTCCCGCCCGCCGTACCGTCGTGGCGGCGGCCGGAGCGGCGGGTCTCGCCGTCGCGCTGACCGCGTGCGGAGGCTCGGACGACGGGTCGTCCGGCTCCGCCGACTCCTCCGGCACCGCCCAGGGCGACCAGGGGGCGGGCAGCACCCCGTCGAGCGGCGGGGGTGACGCCGCCGGCAACGCACTCGCGTCGACCGCGGACATCCCCGAGGGCGGCGGCAAGGTCTTCGCCGAGCAGAAGGTGGTCGTGACGCAGCCGACCGCGGGCGAGTTCAAGGCGTTCTCGGCCACCTGCACCCACCAGGGCTGCGCGGTGAAGAGCATCGCCGACGGCGTCATCAACTGCCCCTGCCACAACAGCAACTTCTCGATCACCGACGGCAGCGTGAAGAGCGGTCCGGCGACCAAGCCGCTGCCCGAGATGAAGATCACCGTCGACGGGGACTCGATCACGCTCGCCTGAGCTCGTCACGCGGACGCGTCAGGCACGCCAGCACCTCGTCCGTGGTCGCGACCGTGGCGACCAACGCGAGGGTGTGGCGGATGATCGCGGGGGTGTAGTCGGAGGGCACCCCCGCGATGGCGTCGGC
The DNA here is from genome assembly GCF_040645895.1 of Streptomyces olindensis. NCBI lineage: Bacteria > Bacillati > Actinomycetota > Actinomycetes > Kitasatosporales > Streptomycetaceae > Streptomyces > Streptomyces olindensis. Next base: position 94,835 of record NZ_JBEYZD010000020.1, read on the forward strand.
CGGAACGACGACGGTGTAGCCGTGGTTCACGGCGTCGAACACGGCGTTGGGTATCGCCACGTTGGCCGAGACGCCGGTGACGATCAGCGTGCGGCAGCCCAGGTTGCGCAGCAGCGGGTCGACGTCGGTGCCCTGGAGGGGCGACAGCCCGTGCAGGCGCCGTACCACGAGGTCCTCCTCGGCGACCTCGATCGGGGCGGCGACCCGCACCGCCGGTGTGCCGGTCAGCTGCTGGACGGGCAGGCGTGCGGCGGCGCGGAAGAGACGGGCGTTGCGGCTGGAACCGCGGCCGTCGGGCCGGCGCTCGGCGACGGCGTGCACGACCTGGACACCGCCCCGGTGGGCGGCGGCCACGAGGCGGGCCACGCGGGCCAGCATCCCGCTGGAGCGCGCCTCTTCGGCGAGTTCGGGCAGTGCGCTGTCCTTCCCGACGACGCCCTCCTGGCACTCGACGGTGAGCAGCACGGTGGTGTCCGGATCGAGGAGTTCGCTGAGCTCTTCGTGTGAGGGCATGGCTTCCCCCTGCGCGCCGGCGGCCGGGCGGGCGAGCGTAGCCACCTGCGCGCACGGACGGAAGCGTTGCGCACGGACGGAAGAGAACCCATTCTTTTCTGACGTGATGTCAGAGGATCTCCTCTGACACGACGTGGGAGAAGAAAGAGGGGGAGCATGACCGTCACGCAGCAGCGCCGGGGCCGGAAGATCATGATGACGCCGGGCGAGCTGGACGATTTCCTGACCACGCAGCGCACCTGCCGGGTCGCCACGGTCTCGACGGGCGGCGCTCCGCACGTGAGCACTCTGTGGTTCGCCTGGGACGGCACCTCGATGTGGCTGTACTCGGTCGTGCGCAGCAAGCGGTGGACCGACCTGCGGCGCGACCCGCGCGTGGCGATCGTGGTCGACACCGGCGAGGAGTACGACGAGCTGCGCGGTGCCGAGCTGTCGGGCACCGTCGAGTTCGTGGGCGAGATCCCGCGCACGGGCGAACTGCGCGCCGAACTCGACGTGCCGGAGACGCTGTTCGCCCGGAAGAACTTCGGCCTGGAGGAGATGCCGCACGACGGCCGGCACGCCTGGGTACGGCTGACACCACAGAAGATCGTCTCCTGGGACTTCCGCAAGCTCGGGGCACAGTAGGCCCGGAGAGCCTCTCCCGCTGGGTGGTCCGGCAGGCGGCTGGGGGTGACGGGAGGTCGGGGCGGCCGGAAGCCGAGGGTCGTCGAGAAGCCGGGGCAACCGGAGGCCAGGGGTCGCCGGAAGGCCGGGGCACCGGAAGCCGCGGCAACCGGCAAGCCGAGGCAACCGGAGGCCAGGGGCCGTCGGGAGGCCGGGGCCCCTGGAAACCGGGGGTCACCGGAAGGCCGGGGGCCGCCGGGAGGCCGGGGGCCCCAGGAGGCCGGCTGTCGCTCAGGGGCATCAGCCCACGCTCTCCCTCGCCGGGAGCAGCCGGGAGGCGGCGACCGGAAGGCCGACTGCCGTCCGGTCGCGGCCGGGAGGCCGTCCCGCCCGGCGATGGTCGAGAGGCCGTCTCGCCCGGCGACAACCGGGAGGCCGTCTCGCCCGGCGACAACCGGGAGGCCGTCTCCCGCCAGGAGGCGGCGGCCCGGAGGTCCACTGTCGTCCCAGGGCCTCAGCCCACGCTCTCCCCCGCCGCCCGCAGGGCCCTCACCGCTGCCCGGATCGACGGGCGGCGGTCCGCGTCCGCGCGCCAGACGACGTAGACGTGCCGCCGCACCCGCTGCGTGAGGGGGACGGTCACGACTCCGGCCGGCACGGGATGGCGGCCGAGCAGCGGGGCGATGCACACCCCGAGCCCCGCGGCGACCAGCGCGAGCTGCGTGTGGTTCTCGGCGGCGCGGTGGCCGACGATCGGCTCGACGCCCTTGGAGCGGAGCGTGAACATGAGCCACTCGTGGCAGAACTCGCCCTCGCCCCAGGTGATCCACTCGTCCTCGGCGAACTCGGTGAGGTCCACTTCGTCGCGCCCGGCCAGCCGGTGGTCCACCGGCATCGCGACCTCGGCCGGGTCGTCCAGGATCGACGCCTTGACCAGGCCGTCGGGCAGCGCCATCGGCTTGTTGTACCAGTCGAGCACCACGGCGAGGTCGAGGTCACCGCGCACGACCCCGGCGATGCCGTCCTCCGGTTCCAGCTCGCAGGAGCGCAGCCGGAGCGCCGGGTGCGCCTCGCGCAGGGCGGACAGCGCGTGCGGGAACAGCCCGCGCGCGGCCGTCGGGAACGCCGACAGTCTGAGCTCGCCGACGACCTGACCGCGCTGCGCCTCCAGGTCGGACTGGGCGAGCTCGACCTGGGAGAGGATGCGCGCGGCGTGCTCGGCGAGCAGCCGCCCGGCGTCGGTGAGCCGCACGCCCCGGCCGTTCTTGGCGAGGAGCTGCTGGCCCACCTCCCGCTCCAGCTTGGACATCTGCTGCGAGACGGCGGACGTCGTGATGTGCAGCCCCTCGGCGGCGCCGCTGACCGAGCCGTGCCGGGCCAGGGCGTCGAGGGTGCGCAGGCGCTCCAGATTCAACACGTAAGCAATGCTACGCAATACCGGGTGCGAAATCTCGATTGTGCTACGAGGTTCTTCTCCAGCATGGTGGCGTCCATGAGCACCGCCACCATCACCTCCGGCCGGATCACCCCCGCCTCACCCGACCGCCCCCGGCCCCGCCTCGACTGGCGGCTCCGGTTCGCCGCCCTCTCGCTGATCTGGGGCTTCAGCTTCCTGCTCATCAAGGTGGGCACCGAGGGGTACGCGCCGTTCCAGGTCACGCTCGGCCGCCTGGTGTTCGGCACGGCGGTGCTGGCCGCCGCGATGGCGGTGCGCCGTGAGCGACTGCCGCGCGGGGCGCGCACCTGGGGGCATCTGACGGTCGCCGCGTTCCTGCTCAACGCCCTGCCGTTCTCGCTGTTCGCCTACGCCGAGCTGACCATCCCGTCCACGCTGGCGGGCATCTGCAACGCGACCTCGCCGCTGTGGGGCATGGCGCTGTCCCTGGTCGCCCTGTCGGAGGACCGCCCGACGCGGGTGCGGGTCGCCGGGCTCGGGCTGGGCTTCCTCGGGGTGCTCACGGTGCTGGGCGCCTGGCAGGGCTTCCACGGCCTGGACGCCACGGGCACGGCGCTGGCCCTGCTCGCGTCCCTCAGCTACCCCGTCGGCTGGATCTACGTCCGCCGCACCCTGGCCGGCACCGGCGGTTCGCACCTGTCCATGACCGGCGCGCAGCTGCTGCTCGCGACGGTCCAGCTGGCCGTCGTCACACCGCTGTTCACGACCCTGCCCACCCGGGTGTCCGTCGTGCCGCTGCTGGCGATCGCCGCCCTGGGCGCCCTGGGCACGGGTCTCGCCGTGCTCCTCCAGTACGGCCTGGTCGCCGAGGTCGGCCCGACGACCGCGCAGATGGTCACGTACTTCATCCCGGTCATCGCCACGGCCGCGGGCGTCGCGCTCCTCGGCGAGTCGCTCACCTGGTCGACACCGGTCGGCGCGGTGATCGTGCTGACGGGGGCGGCGCTCACGCAGGTGCGGCCGAAGCCCCGGCGGTCACCTCAGACGTAACCGCGCGCCGGGGCCGGGCCGAGGGCCGAGGCGATCGCGTCGGCCAGCGCCTCGGTCTCGCCCTCGGTGAGCGTCGAGACGGTGACGCGGATGCCGGGCGGCGCGCTCATGCGGAAGCGGGCGCCGGGGGCGACGGCCCAGCCGGCGTGCAGCAGCCGGGCGACGGCACCGGTCTCGTCCGGCACGGGCACCCAGACGTTCATGCCGCTGCGTCCGTGCGCCGCGACACCGCGCCGTTCGAGCGCGCCGATCAGCGCGTCCCGGCGCCGCCCGTACGCCGCCGCCACCTCGGCCGTGTCCACCGCGCCGTCGGCCCACAGCCGCACCAGGGCCCGCTGCGTCAGCCGGCTCACCCAGCCGGGCCCGAGGCGCTGCCGGCCGCGGACCCGGTCGACGGTGACCGCGTCCCCTGTGAGCAGGGCGAGGCGCAGATCGGGTCCGTAGGCCTTGGCGGCCGAGCGGACGAAGGCCCAGTGCCGGGTCGCCCCGGCCAGCGGGTGCAGCGGCACGTCGACGATGCCGTGGCCGTGGTCGTCCTCGATCAGCAGGGCATCCGGGTGCTCGCGGAGCACGGACCGCAGGGCACGCGCGCGTGCGGCGCTCACCGCGGCACCGGTCGGGTTCTGCGCCCGGTCCGTGACGATCACGGCGCGTGCCCCGGCCGCCAGCGCCCGGCGCAGGTCCTCGGCGTACGGGCCCTCGTCGTCGACGCCGACGGGGACGGTCCGCAGGCCGAGCGCCGGCACGAGGTCCAGGGTGCGGCCCCAGCCGGGGTCCTCCACCGCGACGGTGTCGCCGGGCTTGAGATGGGCCGCCAGCACCCGCTCGACGGCGTCGAGCGCCCCGGAGACCACGGCGAGCGGCCCGTCCGGCACCCCGTCGGCGTCGAGACCGGCGCGGGCGATCCGCGCCAGCTGCGGCTCCACCGGAGTCTCCCCGTACATCACGGGCGCCCGGTCGCCCTCGGCGGCGGCCGCCGCGAACGCGCCCGCGAGCGGCGGCAGCAGCGCCGGGTCCGGGTTGCCGTTCGCCACGTCACGCACGCCTTCGGGGACGTCCACCCGGATGTGGTCCCGCCCGGTCGTCGCCGGCGCCGGCCGCACGCGACTGCCGCGCCGGCCTGCGGTCTCGATGACCCCGCGCTCGCGCAGGGTCCGGTACGCGGCCGCGACCGTGTTCGGATTCACTCCCAGATGCTCCGCCAACTCCCGCATCGGTGGCAGCAGTTGACCCGGCCGCAGCTCACCGGCGCCCACCGCCCGCTCGATGCTCGCGGAAATGTCCGCTGCGCGACGCCCACTGATCGGATACTCTCCTAGCACAAAGCCAATTATGCACTAGTGCAATGGAGAGCGCTATGCAGGGGAGCACGCGGACGCCGTCGCAGCCCGCCACCGCCTATACGCCGACCGACCGCACCGTCCCCACGCGCTCGCCGGACCGGGCCTCGTACGACAGGGAGCTGGTGCACGCGATACTCGACGAGGCCTACGTCTGCCACCTCGGCTTCGTCCGCGACGGCGCGCCGGTGGTGCTGCCCACGCTGTACGCCCGGGTCGGCGAGCGGCTCTACGTGCACGGCTCGACGGGCTCGCGCCCGCTGCGGGCGGCCGGCGGGGCCGACCCGGGCCTGCCGGTCTGCCTGACCGTCACGCACGTCGACGGTCTGGTCCTGGCCCGCTCCGCCTTCCACCACTCGATCAACTACCGCTCGGTGGTGGTGCACGGCGTCGCCCGTGACGTGACGGACCCCGAGGAGAAGCGGCAGGCCCTGGACGCGCTGGTCGACCACGTCGTACCGGGCCGTGCCGCCGACTCCCGGCCGGCCAACAAGAAGGAACTGGCCGCCACGGCCGTGCTCCGCCTGGACCTGGACGAGGTCTCCGCCAAGCTGCGCACCGGCGGTGTCAACGACGAGCCGGAGGACCTCGCCCTTCCGCACTGGGCCGGAGTCGTGCCGGTCCGGAAGACCTACGGCACCCCGGTCCCCGACCCCGCTCTGGCCGCGGACACGGCCCTTCCCGACTACCTCCAGGGCAGGTGACCCCTAGGCCCTCTAGGCCCTCTGGGCCCTCTGGGCCCTCTGGGCCCCTTACGGGCGCGGGGAACTGCGCGACCAGCCGACGACAGCCCGCGGCCGCCGTCGTACGCGCACCACCCGCGCCCTGGGCGTCCGCGCCTCCCCCACGGCGAGTCCCGCCACCGACCCCAGCAGCAACAGGGTTCCGGCCACCGTCGCCACCGTCAGCCGCTCACCGAGCAGTACGACGGCCAGCACCGCCGCACTCACCGGCTCCAGCAGCATGATCACCGAGACGGTGGCGGACCGTACGACGGCCGCCCCCGCGAAGTAGAGGCTGTAGGCGAGGGCGGTCGGGACAGCGGCGACGTACGCCAGCAGGACCAGGAGCCGGACCGGTTCCCCGGTGTGCGGCAGGATCCCCTCGGCCAGCGCGAACGGCAACAGGCACAGGCTCGTGACGGCGAACGCCTCGACGGACGTACGGGAGGCGTCGGCCCCGCCGTCGCGCCCCCAGCGCCGAGTGAGCAGCGTCATCGCGCTGTACCCGGCCGCGGACAGCAGCGCCAGCAGCACGCCCGAGGGGCGTACCGCCGTCCCCCCGCCGCCGAGGACGAGCACGGCGAGCCCGGCGAGGGCGCCCAGGACAGCGACCGCCCCGCCCCGGCCCAGACGTTCGGCCAGCGTCAGTCGCGCGCCGAGCGCGATGAGCACGGGCCCGGCGCCCAGCGTGACGACGGTGGCCACGGCGAGGCCGGTGGCCGAGACGGCCGCGAAGTAGGCGGTCTGGAAGACGGCGAGGCCCAGCCCGGTGACCCCGGCGCGCAGCGCCCTGCGGCGGAACGGCTCGCGGGCGGGGCCGCCGGCGCGTGACCGCAGCAGGCGCACGCCGAGCAGCAGGACCAGACCGGCGGCGCAGCGCCAGAAGGACAGGGCGATCGGCCCGAGGTCACTGGCCTGGTAGACCAGGGAGGCGGCCGCGCCCGCGGTGCCCCAGGCGGCACCGGCGACGATCAGACAGAGGAGGCCTCGCCCGATGGGCAGGCCGGAGGCGGTGTTCGACACGTGTTCTCTCCGCAGACGCGCACGACGTACCGCGCCCGAAGGCGTCGGCGGGTGCGCGGAAGTTCGGGAAGGGCCCCGGATCAGCAGGGATCAGCGGGGGCCACGGACTTCGTCTGCGGGCAGCACCGTTCGGCCCGGCGACGACAGCGCCGGGCGCGGTTTCCGGAGGGCCCGCCTCAGGCGGCCGGAGGCGGAAGAACGAGCGCGTTCGAAGGCATGATCGGCACCCTATGCGGTCGTTCCGGGGGTCGACAATTCCCTTTCCGGGCCGCCGCCGGCCACCGGCCGGTCGGAGCCCTTCGCGGGCGTCGAGGACTGCGCGATGAACGCGCCCAGCAGCACGATCACGCCACCGGCGATCTGCGGCGCCGACAGGTGTTCGCCGAGCAGGACCCAGGCCAGGACGGTGGCGATGACCGCTTCGAGGCAGGCCACCACTCCGGCGACCTGCGGGGAGAGCCGGCGCACGGCGAGCACGCCGGTGACGTACGCGACGACCGTGGCGACGAGGACGATCCACGCCAGCAGGACGACGGCCGCGACGGGCGTGCCGTCCAGGTGCGCGGTCCCCTTGAGGACCGACCAGTCCATGGTCCAGGGCCGGGCGACGACGGTCAGCACGCCCGCGCCGACGAGCAGGCCGTAGGCGATCACGCCGAGCGGGTCGGGCGCCTCCTCGCCGGCGTCGCTGCCCTGGTCGGACAGGACGAAGTAGCCGACCTGGCAGCAGGCCGCGCCGAGCGCGAGCAGCAGCCCCAGGGCATCGAAGCCGAGGCCCGACCACACCTCGACGACACACGCGAGTCCGCCGACGGCGAGCACGACGCCGACGGCCGCCGCACGCGTCACGGGCCGCCGCTGCACGAACCGTACCCAGCCGAGCACGAGGGCGGGAGCCAGGTACTCGATGAGCAGGGCCACGCCGACGGGGATGCGGGAGAGCGCGGCGAAGTAGCAGGCCTGGACACCGGCGACGGCCAGCAGGCCGAATCCGGCGAGCAGTCCGGGGCGGCGGCGCAGCAGCGCGCGGTGGCGGACGGCGAGCGGCAGCATCACCAGGGCCGCCCCGGCCACCCTCAGCCACACCACGTGCAGCGGGTCCAGGCCGGCCTCGATCAGCGGTTTGGCGGCGACCCCGGATCCGCCGAAGGCGACCGCGGACAGGATCGCGAGGCCGAGCCCCACGCCCTTGCCGCGCCTGCTCGGACTGCTGTCAGACGTACGCACCGGCACATGATGTCAGGCCCCGACAGGAGCGTCACCCCCTTTGGCACCTGTCTCACTGCCTGGACGGGACACAGTGGCCGGTCACAGGGCGGTTTCGCCGCCGCCGACGCACTCCTGGGGCCGGCCGGAGCGCCGGTCGAGCCGGGCGAGCACCTCGTGCGCGTCGATCCCGGCGCGTTCGAGCACCTCGACCGCCCGCGCCTGCGGGTCGACGACGATCGCCGCGAGCAGGTCGGCACCGCGGGCCGGTCCGCCGTGCCGCACGGCGCGTGCGCGGGCGTACTTCATCGACGCCGCGGCCAGCGGCGAGAAGCCCGTGGCCTCCGTGACCACGGGGACGGCGCCGGAGTCCTCGACACCGCTCTGCCAGCGCAGGCCGTAGCCGATGCTGCGCTGGACGAGGTAGCCGAGCAGTCGCGCGATGCGCGGTCCGTCACCGAGGGCGGCGCGCACCTCGGGGTCGGACTCCAGCAGCGAGTGGAGCAGATGGGCCGTGTCGATCTGCCGGTCCCCGTCCCGGACCGCCCTGCGGCGGGCACCGGCGACCATCGAGGCCAGCTCGTCACTGAGCCCGGCATCGTGCTCTGCGCGGTGGACGCCGTGCTCATGGGCCGACTGCCGGGGGATACGGGGTTGCACATCCCCTACCCCATCAGTCCCGCGCGCCCGGGTCATCCTCGGAGCGGAGCATCTTCGCGTCCCACGGGAAGTGGACTCCGCCGACCGGAATCTCCTCCTTGCGGAGGACATCAGGCTGTTTCGTACGGAGGACGCACCGGTTCTGACAGTTCGTCAGCATTGAACATTGCGGCCGCCCCGGCTACGTTCCGCGACATCCAGCCCGACTCGAAGAGGTGGTCGCATGACCGAAGTCAGCGCGGAGTCACGCATCGGGGCGCCGGCCGAGAAGGTGTGGGCCCGGCTCACGGACTGGTCCGGGTACGGCGAGTGGAACACGACCCACACCGGTTTCCCGTCGGGCGGCCCCGAGCCCCTCGAAGTGGGCGCGACCTTCCGGGAGACCATGCGGCTGATGAACTTCCCGGCCGAGGTGGACTGGACCGTCGAGGAGCTGGAACCGGCCCGGGTCCTCGCCATCCGCGGCAAGGGCCCGATGGCCGTGACCGTGACGACGCGGTACACGCTCACCCCCGAGGGCGACGCGACGAGGGTCCGGATCGACGGCACGTTCACGGGCGCGACGGTGTCCCTGATGGCGGGCAAACTCAAGGACTCGGCCACGGCGGCCCTCGAGGAGTCGCTGCGCAGGCTGGACGGGCTCGTGACCTGACGCCTGACACCTAACGCCTGATACCTGACGCTTGACGCCTGACGCCTGACGCCTGACGCCTGACGCCTGACGCCTGACGCCCGAGAACGCCGGAGCGCCCCCCGGATCACTCCGAGGGGCGCCCGTGCGTCCGGCAGCCGGACCCTCAGTCCTCGTCGGCGAGGATCAGGTACAGCTTCTTGCGCGCTTCGTTGATGACGCCGAGCGCCTTCTCCCGCTGCTCCTTGCTGCCGGTCTTCCAGACCTGGCCGAAGGCCTCCATCAGACCGAAGCCGGCCTGGCGGATCTCGCCGAGGGCCTCCCAGTCGACCCCCCGGGAGGCCTCCTCCCAGGGCGCCTCGGGCCCCTCGTCGGCCGCGGCACGGCCCGCCTCGGTGAGCGAGAACAGCTTCTTGCCGCCCTCGGACTCACTCGCGATCAGGCCTTCGTCCTCCAGCAACTGGAGGGTCGGGTACACCGAGCCGGGGCTGGGCTTCCACGCCCCGCCGCTGCGCTCGGCGATCTCCTGGATCATCTCGTAGCCGTGCATCGGCCGGTCCTTCAGCAGGGCCAGGATCGAGGCCCGTACGTCACCGCGCCGCGCCCTTCCCCTGGGCCCACCGCGCCCTCGTCCACCCCAGGGGCCCGGACCGAAGCCGGGACCACCGGGCCCGCCCCAGCCGGGGCCGCCCGGGCCGAAGGGACCGAAGGCCGCCCGCAGCCCCTCGAAGCCGCCCCGACCGTGCCGCGGTCCACCGTGGCCGTGTCCGTGCTCGAAACCATGGGTACGCATCGCAACCACTCTCCATTCCATCGTTGATCTGTCGCGATGCTTCAACGATATATCGGAACAGTTCGCGTGACAAGGCCCTTCCCGTCCGTGATGTACTGCCGGTCATGCCGTTGCTGCTGCTCGACCTCGACAACACCCTCGTCGACCGTGACGCGGCCTTCCGCACCGCCGTCGCCGCCTTCCTCGCCGAACACGGCCTGCCCGCCTCCGACCTGGCACCGGTGATGGAGATCGACGCGAGCGGCTACACCCCGCGACAGGACGTGGCCGAGGCCCTGACCGACCGGTACGGCGACAAGGTGCCCGCCGCGGCGATCCGTGCCTTCCTCGACCGCGGCGCCGCCGAGTACGTCGTCCTGGCGCCCGCCACCCGTGAGGCACTGGGCGCGGCCCGGGCGGGCGGCTGGACGTGCGTCATCGTCACCAACGGCCGTGTCACCCAGCAGGAAGCGAAGATCCGCGTCACCGGGCTCGACCGACTCGTCCGGGGCTGGGTCGTCTCCGAAGCCGTCGGCCACAAGAAGCCGGCCCCGGAGATCTTCCGGGCGGCCGCCGATGCCGTCGGTGTCCCCCTCCCGGGCGCGTGGGTCATCGGGGATTCCCCCCACGCCGACATCGCGGGCGCCGGCGCGCTCGGGCTCCAGAGCGTGTGGGTGGCGGACGGACGCGCCTGGACCCAGGACGCCTACCGCCCCACCTATGTCGCCGACGACGTCGCCTCCGCGATCGGCCTCGTCATCGGGACGCCGGAACAGGGCTGACGCGGGCGGAATCGGGCCAGCACTCGTGAATTGGCCTTGGTTCACGGCTCCGTGGAGCCCCTAGCGTCGGGGCATGCGGATCCGAATCGTCGACGCCTTCACCGATCGCCCCTTCTCCGGCAACCCGGCCGGTGTCCTCCTCCTGAACGGCGCGGACGCCTTCCCGGACGACACCTGGCTGCAGAACGTCGCCCTGGAGGTCAACCACGCCGAGACGGCCTTCGCCCACCCCCTCCCCGAGGGCGGCGAGGCCGACTGGGCCCTGCGCTGGTTCACCCCGGCCACCGAGGTCGCGATGTGCGGCCACGCGACCCTGGCCACCGCCCACGTCCTGCACACCACCGGCGTCCACGAGGGCCCGGTGCGCTTCGCCACCCGCAGCGGCGTCCTCGTCGCCACGCCCGCCGCCGACGGCTCCGTCACGCTGGACTTCCCGACCGCCCCGCTCACCCCGGTCGACCCGCCCGCCGGCCTCGCCGAGGCCCTGGGCACCGAACCGCTGACGGTCCTCGACACCGGCCCGAACGTCGGCGACCTGCTGGTCGAGGTCGCCGACGAGAAGACGGTGCACGCCCTGCGCCCCGACCTGAAGGCCCTCGCCGCCCACTCCGAGCGCGGCGTCATCGCCACCGCCCGCGCCGAGGACCCGGCCCGGGGCTACGACTTCGTCTCCCGCTGCTTCTTCCCGAACGTCGGCATCGACGAGGACCCGGTGACCGGCAGCGCCCACACCGCCCTCGCCCCGTTCTGGTCCGAGCGCCTGGGGCGCCCCGGGCTCACCGGTCTCCAGGCCTCGTCCCGCTCCGGCCGTGTCCGCACGGAGCTGCGCGGCGACCGCACCCTGCTGGCCGGCAGGGCGGTCACGGTCATCGAGGGCGAGCTGCTCGCCTGAGAACGGACGCAGGGGCGTACGACACCGCCGTACGCCCCTCGCCCTGTCTCGTCCGTACGCCCACCCCTGTCGCGTCAGGCCGTCGGCAGCCACCCCACCTTGCCCGCCAGCAGCGCGTAGCCCACGAACGCCCCGATGTCGAGCAGCGAGTGGGCCACCACGAGCGGGCCGACGCGGCCCCAGCGGCGGTAGAGGTAGACGAAGACGACGCCCATGACCATGTTGCCGATGAAGCCGCCGATGCCCTGGTAGAGGTGGTACGAGCCGCGCAGTACGGAGCTGCCCACCAGCGCGGCCGTCGGCGTCCAGCCCAGCTGCCCCATGCGGCGCAGCAGGTAGCCGACGACGATCACTTCCTCCAGTACGGCGTTCTGGATCGCCGAGAGGATCAGCACCGGGTACTTCCACCACACGCCGGGCAGCGCCTCGGGCACCACGGTGAGGTTGAAGCCGAGGCCGCGGGCCGCCAGGTAGAAGGCGATGCCCGTGCTGCCGATGACCGCCGCGATCGCCGCTCCCCGGCCGAGGTCGGGCCAGGGGCGGGTGCGGTCGAAGCCGAGGGTGCGCAGGCTCGCGCCCTCGCGCAGCAGGAAGTGCGCGACGAGCAGGACGGGCACCAGCGCCGTGGCGATGCCGAAGAGCTGCCAGGCCAGGTCGAGCCAGGGGCGACCGGGCGCGGCCGAGGCGTTCATCGTGGCCGCCTGGTCCTTGAGCCCGCCCGGCTTGGTGACCGATCCGATGAAGCTGATCAGCGCGGACACCCCGCTCGCCCCCAGCGACAGCGCGAGGACGAGCAGCGTCTCGTTGCGGAGCATCCGCCGTGAGAGCCCCTGCTGGGGAATGGGATCGCCCGCCGGGCTCGCCTCCGCCTGCACACCTGCCTCCACTTCACCGACGTGTTGGATCAGTATGGCGGCAGCGGCCGGCCGTCCCACAGGGGCCTCAGCCCAGCGACACCGGCTCCGGCAGCCCCACCGGCCAGCTGTGCACCGGATCCCCCTTGTGCATCAGCTCGCGGTAGCGCCGGGTCGTGGCAGCCAGCGCCTCTTCCCTGGTGAGGCCCGTGTCCAGGGCCTTGTGGAAGGTGGCGGCCTGCCAGCTCGCCCCGTTCACCCTGCGCCGGCAGCGTTCCTCGATCACGCCCAGGTACAGGTCGCGGTCGGCGGGCTCGACGCCCCAGGCGTCCAGTCCGGCCTCGGCGAGCGGGAGGAGTTCGTCGCGGATCAGGTTCACCGCGTCGACCTGGACGGTGCCGCCGTACCGGCCGCGCCGGGGCCAGGTGAAGCGGGCGTCGATGCCGTCCTTGCACGCGGCGTCGAAGTTGGCGGCCGCCGCCTCGAACGGCAGCCGGGTCCAGACCGGCCTGGCCTCCTCGGCGAGGGCGCGGACGACGCCGTAGTAGAACGCCGCGTTGGCGATGACGTCGGTGACGGTGGGCCCGGCGGGCAGGACGCGGTTCTCCACGCGCAGGTGCGGGACGCCGTCGGCGATGCCGTAGACCGGGCGGTTCCAGCGGTAGATCGTGCCGTTGTGCAGCACGAGCTCGGCGAGCGTCGGGGTGCCGCCCCGGTCGAGCACCTCGATCGGGTCCTCGTCGTCGCAGATCGGCAGCAGCGCCGGGTAGTAGCGCAGGTTCTCCTCGAAGAGGTCGTACGCCGAGGTCACCCAGCGCTCCCCGAACCAGGTGCGGGGCCGGACGCCCTGGGCCTGGAGTTCGGGCGGGCGGGTGTCGGTGGACTGCTGGAAGAGCGGGGGCCGCGACTCGCGCCACAGCTCGCGGCCGAACAGGAAGGGCGAGTTGGCGCCGACGGCGATCTGCGCGGCGGCGACCGCCTGGGCCGCGTTCCACACGTCGGCGAACCGGGCCGGGGTGACCTGGAGGTGCAGCTGCACGGAGGTGCAGGCGGCCTCCGGGGCGATGGACTTCGAGGTGCAGGAGAGGTGCTCCACGCCGGCGATGTCGAGGGTGAACTCCTCACCGCGGGCGGCCACGATCTGGTCGTTGAGGAGGGTGTACCGGTCGACGTCGGAGAGGTTCGACGACACCAGGTCGTCACGGTCGAGCGTCGGCAGAATGCCGATCATCACGATTCCCGCGTCGACTTCACCGGCTTTTCGGTCGGCATATGCCAGTGACGTACGGAGTTCCTCCGCGAGCCGATCGAATACCCGGCCACCCAGCCGATGTGGAGGAATGTTGACTTCCAGGTTGAACATGGCGAGTTCTGTTTGGAAGTCGCGGCTCGCGATGCGTTCCAGGACTTGCCCATTCAACATTTTCGGCAGGCCGTCGGCGCCCGCGAGATTCAATTCGATCTCCAGCCCCATGAGGTTCTTCGGGCGATCGAACCGCTTCTCCGCCAGGAGTCGCTCCAAGCCCGTCAGGCACCGGCGGAGCTTGTCGCGGTAGCGCTGGCGATCGGACAGGTCGAACCGGCCTGCCACGACCTTCTCCCCCATCGATGCGTCCCTCCTCGGATGATGCGGGCCGAAGACCCGGCCGCCGGGGTCCCGGTCAGGTGGAGGATGCCCAGCGAAAGCGATCGATAACGTCCCGGACGGGCCCGTCGGCCGCTACGCTGGTCATGTGTGACCGGTGGCACATTCCCTCGACATGAAGCGAGGCACCGGTTTCGGGTGGTGCGGACACTCGTGAAAAACGCCGACGAGAATGGGCCGACCGGGTCGCGGACATGCGCCGAGGTCACCGCCACACACCCCCGCATGGAATCGGGATAATTCTCGCGTATCGCCGACCGAATGTACCCTTGTTCTACTCACCGGAAACGGCTAGACGAAACACAGTCTGAACCCGTGTCGTATAAACTCCGCGAACAAGGCAGAAGGTTGGCGCCCACGGTCGATGGGTCATGCCGTCAAGGCGATGTACGGCGGACTCCACCCCCCTCTCGTTCTCAAGACCCCGGCCCCTGCCTCTCTGACCTCCCGTGAGCAGACAGCGCCGTCCGCCCCCGCCCTCGCGCCACCGTGCCTTTGAATGAGAGGCGACCCACCATGCCGCTGCATGTCCCCCCGGCTCCCGCGCCCGCACTCCGTTCCGTCCTGACTGCGCTCTCCTCTCCCACCGCGGTCCGCGAAGCCCGAACTCCCGCCCTGCTCGGCGCCCAGGGGCCCGCCACGCCCGAGCTGCCCCTGCCCGTCCACGTCCTCGACGCGGTCACGGCCGAGGGCGTGCCGGTCACGCGGCTGGCCGGGTGGCGCTTCCTGATCCGCTGCGGCGACCGTGCCCTGGCCGCGGCGGAGACCATGCTGACCGCCGACGGCTGGGCCTTCTCCCACTTCTTCGAGGGCCCGTACATCACCTCGACCGAGCGCGCCCTGCGCCAGGCCGAGACGATGGCGCAGCCCTACCAGCCCCGCCTGCTGTCGGTGCCCGGCCTGTACATGCTGACGCTCTGGCTGCACGAGGACTGCACCGCCGACGGCGCCGTCGGCCACCCCGCCGCCACCGACCTGCTCGTCCCGCTGGCCCCCGCGCCTCCCGGCATCGCGGCCCACCGCCCGCACCGCGTCGCCGAACTCCTCCCGGTGCTGACCCACCGGGCGACTCCCACGCGCCTGCTCGGCTCACCCGCCTGAAACGTCGCGAAGTCCCCCTGCGCCCCGCCGCCGGAATTCCCGGCGGCGGGGCCGTCTTATTTCTCGCTCGAAAGAGCACCTAATAGCTCGTACGAGCCCGATGAGGTGGTCACCCCGACTGGACTAGCCCCATCCGGCCACCGAGAACCACCCGAAGAGACAGTCCAGTTGGGATGAACCGTCCGCGCGGGTGACGCGTCCTGAACCAGTGAGTAGCGGTGCTGCGAAATCCCTGCGGATCGACGCCCGTGGGGCAACACTGGGTTCCGACGACTTATCACGGGGGGCGGCCATGAACGAGACTTCCAGCCGCGGAACGAACACGACAGCAGACTCAGTCACCTCATCCACGACGACAGACCGAGAGATCCCCACCATGTGCCAGCACCAGACACCGTGCCCTTCCGCCGACTCCGCCGACCGGGAATCCGCCCGCCTCGTGGCGCACCACCCGGAGCAGGGGTGGAGCCTGCTGTGCAACGGCGTGGTGCTCTTCGAGGACACCGGTGAGCTCCTGCCGGACGGCCGGATCATCGCCCCGCACCGCCCGCCGGCCGACAGCCAGGTGGTCACGGCGGCCTGAGGGCCGTGGGCGGGGTGACGCTGACGCTCCGCCCGCAGACATGAGGGGCCGGCCGCAGGACCTCCTGCGCACCGGCCCCGACGCGTGTCCGGGCACCGTCACTCCCCGTCATCGCCCGCGACGCCCCGTTCACCGCTCGTGCGCCTTCCCACGGGTGCCCGTTTTCCGGAAGACTCCTGGAAGCTTCGCGGTCACCGTCGACGGAAGGTGGGGCAAGTGGCAGCACGTGAGGCCGACGCGGAGGGCAGGGTCACGATCACGGAGATCGCCCGGCAGGCCGGCGTGTCCGTCCCGACCGTGTCCCGCGTCGTCAACGGCCGGTCGGACGTGTCGCCGCAGACCCGGGCCCGGGTCGAGGACCTGCTGCGCCGGCACGGCTACCGCAAGCGCCCCGCGTCCTCCGGCACCCGCGCCGCCCTGCTCGACCTGGTCTTCAACAACCTGGACAGCCCCTGGGCCGTGGAGATCATCCGCGGGGTGGAGGAGGTCGCGCACGCCGCCGGGGTCGGCACGGTGGTGTCGGCCATCCACGGACGGTCGGGCGACGCCCGCGAATGGATGCGCAACCTCCGGGCCCGCGCCTCGGACGGCGTCATCCTGGTCACCTCGGCGTTGGAACCGATGCTGCACGAGGAGCTGCGGATCCTCGGCGTGCCGCTGGTGGTCGTCGACCCTGCGGGCTCCCCCGCCCTGGACGCACCCACGATCGGCGCCGCCAACTGGTCGGGCGGCATGGCGGCCACCGCGCACCTGCTGTCGCTGGGCCACCGCCGGATCGGCCTGATCGCCGGTCCGCCGCGCCTGCTGTGTTCCCGGGCGAGGCTGGACGGCTACCGTGCCGCGCTGGAGGGCGCCGGCATCGCCGTGGACGAGTCCCTCGTCGTCCCCGGCGACTTCCGTCCCGAGTCCGGCTTCGCCGCCTGCAACGCCCTGCTCGACCTGCCCGAGCCGCCGACCGCCGTGTTCGCGGCCAGCGACCAGATGGCACTCGGCGCGATCGAGGCACTGCGCCGGCGCGGGCTGCGGGTGCCGCAGGACATGAGCGTGGTGGGTTTCGACGACCTTCCGGAAGTCCGCTGGTCGGCTCCGCCGCTGACCACGGTCCGCCAGCCCCTGGCCGACATGGGCAAGCTGGCCGTCCGCACGGTCCTCCGCCTCACCCGCGACGAGCAGCCGGACTCACCGCGGGTGGAGCTGGGCACCGACCTGGTGGTACGGGCGAGCACGGCACCCCCGGCACCCCGGAACTGACCGGGCCCGAACCGGGCTGCCGGGCGACGCGGCCAGGGCAGACGGCTCCCCCGGCCGGGCGGTGCATGCCGGCCGTGTGCAGCCGGGCGGTGCATGCCGGCCACGTGCAGCCGGCCGGCACGACACAGCCGACGCCGGCCCACGGCCCCTGCTGCGGCCAGACCTGCGGTGGCGCCCCGCCACCCCCCGACGGCAGGGCGCCACCACCCCCGCTACTCCCCCGCTACTCCCCCGCTACCTCCCCCCGAGCGCTTCCCGTATCGCGAAGTACGCCGGCTTGCGCCGCAGTTCCTCGTCCCACGGCAGGGCCGCGCCCTCGCCCGGGAAGAACGCGGGGATCCACGAGTACTTGTCGGTGTAGTCCCACAGGGTGATGCCGACGCACCGGCGCACCGCCAGGCACGCCTCGGTCAGGTCGCCGTACCACTCGGCCTGCTGGGCCAGCTTCTCCTCGGTCGCGGGCAGCTGCATCCGGACGTCGACCTCGGTGAGCGCGGTGTCGAGGCCGAGCCGGGAGAAGCGGCGGAGGTTGTCCTCCAGGGTGGTGGGATAGCCGTACTGGAGCGCCAGATGGGCCTGCAGGCCGATGCCGTGCAGCGGGACGCCCTCGGCCTTCAGCTCCTTCGCCAGCTTGTAGTACGCGTCGCTCTTCGGACCGATCCCCTCGATGTTGTAGTCGTTGAGGTACAGCTTCACGCGCGGATCGGCCTGGTGGGCCCAGCGCAGCGCGTCGGCGATATAGCCGGGGCCCAGCGTCTTGTAGAACACCGACTCGCGGTACGTGCCGTCCTCGTTGAACGCCTCGTTGACGACGTCCCAGGCGAAGACCTTGCCCCGGTAGTGCCGCACCTCGGCCTGGATGTGCTTCTTCAGCACGGCCCGCAGCTCCGGCGCCGTCCACTCCCGGCTCGTGAGCCAGTCGGGGAGCTGGCTGTGCCAGACCAGGGTGTGGCCGCGCACCTTCTGCCGGTTGGCGCGGGCGAGGTTCACGATCTCGTCGCCCTGGGAGAAGTCGAACACGCCCTGCTCGGGCTCGGTCGCGTACCACTTCATGCCGTTGCCGGGGGTGATCTGGTCGAACTCGTGGCCGAGCAGGGCCTTGTACGGCTCGTCGACGAGCTCGGGGTTGTCTGTCGCGCTGCCGAAGTAGCGGCCGTGTCGCTGGGCGAGGTCGGCGAGGGTCCGTTCCTTGCCGTGTCGTTCGTCCGCCTGTGCCGACGGGCCGGTGGCGATGCCCGAGAGCATCAGCGCGGCGGCGAGCGCCCCGGCGAGTCTGAGCCGGGTAGCGGTCTTGCGCATGGTGCGACTCCTCACGGTCAACGGGTGGGTGAGCCGTACGTCCGCGGGCGCGTCAGCCCTTCGTGGCGCCCGCGGTGAGGCCGCCGACGAGCTGGCGCTCGGCGACCGAGTAGAAGGCGAGGGCGGGGACCATGGCCAGCACCAGATAGGCGAAGACCTTGGCGTACTCCGCCGAGTACTGCCCCTGGAACTGCTGGACGCCGATCGGCAGCGTCCACCACTGCGCGTCGGTGAACACCAGCAGCGGCAGGAAGAAGTTGTTCCAGCTGGTGACGACGGCCAGCACCGAGACGGTGCCGAGCGCGGGCCGGGCCATGGGCAGCAGCACCCGCCAGAAGAAGCCGAGCGGGCTGCACCCGTCGAGCGTGGCCGCCTCCTCCAGCTCGCCGGGGATCTGCCGGAAGAAGCCCCGCAGGATGATGATGGTCATCGGCAGTCCGAAGGCCGCCTGCGGGAGGATCACGCCGAGCGGGTTGTCCAGCAGGTCCAGGGACCGCAGCAGCAGGAACAGCGGCAGGGCCGCCACGGCGAACGGGAACATCAGCCCCATCGTGAACAGCGTGAACAGCACCTCCCTGCCACGGAAGGCGAACCGCGCGAAGGAGAAGGCCGACAGCGCGGAGACGGCGACGACCAGGACGGTCGTGCCGACCGCGATGAGCGTGCTGTTGCCGACCAGCCGCCAGAAGTCGCCCGAGCCGAGGATCTGGGTGTAGTTGGAGGTCACCCATGACTCGGGCAGACCGACGGGGTTGCGGGAGAGCTCGTCGGTGGACTTGAAGCCGGACAGCGCGGCGTAGAGCAGGGGCACGGCCATGACCGCGCCGACGACGACCAGGACGAGGTGCAGCGGGAGGGTCCTGCCCCGGCGCGTCTTCTGAGTGGCTGTCACTTTCCGTCACCCCGCATGGTCGTGGTGGCCCCTTCCAGGTCGCGCCGGAGCACGAACCGCTGGTAGGCGAGGGCGAAGACGAGGCTGATGGCGAACATGACCACACTGATCGCGCTGGCGTAGCCGACCTGGTAGCGCTTGAAGCCGTACTGGAACAGGGTCACGGCCATCGTCTCGGAATGGTGGTCGGGGCCGCCCGCGGTGGTCACCCACACCAGGTCGAAGAGCTGGATCGCCCCGATGACCGACAGGAACACGCTGATGCGCAGGGTCGGCGCGAGCAGCGGCAGCGTGACGTTGCGGAAGCGCTGCCAGGGCCCGGCCCCGTCGATGAGCGCCGCCTCGGTCAGTTCCCTGGGGACGGCCTGGAGCCCGGCCAGGTACAGCATCATGTGGAAGCCGAAGTACTTCCAGGTCATGACGAGGAACAGGGTCGCCATGACGGTCGACGGGTCGGCGAACCACTCCCCGCCCAGCCCGTCCAGCCCGATCCTGCCGAGGACCTGGTCGGCGAAGCCGTCGTCCGGGGCGAAGATCATGCCGAAGAGCACGCCTGTGATGGCCTCGGACAGCACGTACGGGGCGAAGAACAGCATCCGGTACACCGCACGGCCGCGCATGCGCTGGTTGAGCAGCACGGCCATGGCGAGCGCGAACGGCAACTGGAGGGCGAGCGACAGCACCACCAGGACCAGGCAGCGCCACAGGTCGCCGAGGAAGACGTCGTCCTGGAAGAGCCGGGAGAAGTTCTCGCCGCCGACGTAGTCGGAGGGCATGCCGAAGCCGCCCCAGCGGAAGAAGGCGGCGTACAGCGCGAACAGCATCGGCAGCAGCACGAGCCCCATGAACAGCACCAGGGCCGGCAGTTGGAAGGCCGTCGCGGTCAGCCAGTTCAGGGTGCGCCGCCGGGCCCGGCCCCGGTCCCGGCGGGCGGCCGGGGCCGGGGGGCCGGTATCACGGCCGGCCCGTTTGTCCGGCAGGTACGTGGAGGTCATCGCCGTTTACTGCTCTTCCTTCGAGGTCCTGGTGATCGACTGGGCGACCTGCCCGGGCGACTTGGACCCGGCGATGAGCGCGGCGACGCTGTCGTTGACCTCCTGGCCGACGGCGGGCGCGTACGCCTGGTCGAGGTAGAGCTGGAAGCCGGTGGCCTTCTTCAGCTGTGCCTGTACGGCCTTGATGTTGGGGTCGGCGATGGCGCTCTCGGCCGCCGGCACCACGGGCAGGACGCCCGTCTTCTTCACCAGCTCCCGGTCGGTGGCCTCGGACGCGAAGAACTTCAGGAAGTCGACGGCCGCCTGGGGCGCGCCCCGGCGCAGGGCGTGCCCGCCGCCCCCGCCGAACACCTCGGTGATGGCGCCCCGGCCGCCCTCGACCGCGGGGAACGGGAAGAAGCCGAGGTCCTTGCCGAGGCCCTTGCCCGCGTCGGCCTGCACCACGGGCGCCCACTGGCCCATGAGCTCCATGGCCGCCCTGCCGTTGCCGACGGTGGCGGCCTGGCCGGTGGGGGTGAAGTAGGCGGCGCCGAGGAAGCCCTTCTGGAACGGCTTCAGGGCGACGAGTTCCTCCAGGTGCTCTCCCGCCTCGACGAAGGGCGCACCGGTGAAGTCCTTGTCCTCGTAGGCCTTCTGCAGCGCCCCGGCGCCGGCGGTGCGCATCGCCAGGTAGGCCCAGTAGTACATGCCGGGCCACTTCTCCTTGCCGGCCAGGGCCAGCGGCGTGATCTGCGCGGACTTCAGCTTGCGCACGGCGTCGAGGAAGCCGCTCCAGGTGGTCGGCGGCGCGCTGATGCCGGCCTTCTCGAACAGCGCCTTGTTGTACCAGAAGCCGATCATGCCGATGTCGAACGGGATGCCGTAGACGCGGTCGTCGAGGAGGTACGGCTCGCGCGCGACCGGCAGCAGGGCGTCGCCCCACGGCTTGGTCCGGTCCGTGAGGTCTTCGACGAGCCCGGCGTCGACCTGCTGCCTAAGGACGCCGCCGCCCCAGGTGTGGAAGATGTCGGGCAGCTTGCCGGAGGAGGTCAGGGCCGTCATCTTCGACTTGTAGGCGTCGTTCTCCAGCTGGACGATCTTCACCTTGACCTTGGGGTTCTGCGCCTCGAACTTCTTGGCCAGGGCGGCCCAGACGCCCTTGGTGGGCTCGGTGGTGGAGATGTTCCACCACTCGATGGTGGTCGTCCCGGACGACCCTCCGCCTGAGTCCCCGCCGCATGCGGTCAGTGCCGTCATTCCCAGACCGGCCGCGGCGGAGGCCGCCAGGAAGCCGCGGCGGGACAGTGCCGGGTCGCCCATCATGCGCTCCTCGAAAGTTTCGAATGAGATTCAGAAAGATGCGTTGCTGCCGCACCCTAGAGACAGGGGGTAAACAGTGGCAACCCCTTGTACACGGTGAATCTTTCCTCGACAGGAGGACCCTGGAAGGGTGCCGAAACATTCGATCGCCGAGACGAACCTTACGGATCCGCCGATCACGCTGTGTACCCGCCTGTGCGTCGCACGACCGGCGGCGGCACTCCGGCCGGACGGAGCCGCCGCAGACGCCCTCAACTGGCGTTTTGATCCCTGCGGCCATACCGCGGGTCAGTCTTAACGGAAGCTTGACGCGGACAGCCCCCACATCCACCGGCCAAGGCATCACGCTCCGCTTACGCTGATCTGGCCGTCCAGTGATGGCCGGAACCGCACTGAGCCGCACATCGGGAGCACGTCGATGGCCACCACTGAGCACCCCGGACCGGGCGTCGAGGAGCCCGCTCCATCCGGTCGTCTGCGCGCCTGGATGCTGCAGGGACTGTCCGACATGGGCAAGACCGGCGGCCACACGGGACCGCACGCCGAACCGGAGCCCGCGCACCAGGGCCGACCCTGGTGGCGGGTGATGTGCCTGACCGGCGTCGACTACTTCTCCACGCTCGGCTACCAGCCGGGCATCGCCGCCCTCGCCGCCGGCCTGCTCTCTCCCGTCGCGACCATCGTGCTGGTCGTCGTCACCCTGGCCGGCGCCCTGCCGGTCTACCGGCGCGTGGCCGAGGAGAGCCCCCACGGCGAGGGCTCGATCGCGATGCTGGAGCGGCTGCTGTCCTTCTGGCAGGGCAAGCTGTTCGTGCTGACCCTGCTGGGCTTCGCGGCCACCGACTTCCTCATCACCATCACGCTGTCGGCCGCCGACGCCTCCACCCACCTCGTGGAGAACCCGCATCTGACCGGCGTGCTGCACGACAAGCAGATGCTGATCACCCTCGTCCTCGTGGCGCTGCTCGGCGCGGTCTTCCTCAAGGGCTTCCTGGAGGCGATCGGCGTCGCGGTCGCCCTGGTGGGCGCCTACCTCGCGCTGAACGCGGTCGTGGTGGTCGTCGGTCTCTACCACGTCATCACCGCGGGGCACGTGATCACCGACTGGTCGAGCGCCCTCACCGCCCAGCACGGCAACGTCTTCGTCATGATCGGCGTCGCCCTGCTCGTGTTCCCGAAGCTGGCCCTCGGCCTGTCCGGGTTCGAGACCGGCGTCGCCGTGATGCCGCACGTCAAGGGCGACCCGGACGACACCGAGGCACGGCCGGCCGGCCGCATCCGCGACACCAAGAAGCTGCTCACCACGGCCGCCCTGATCATGAGCGTCTTCCTGATCACGACCAGCTTCATCACCACCCTCCTCATCCCCGAGAAGGAATTCGAGGCGGGCGGCCAGGCCAACGGCCGCGCGCTGGCCTACCTGGCGCACGACTATCTGGGCAACACCTTCGGCACGGTCTACGACGTCTCGACCATCACCATCCTGTGGTTCGCCGGCGCCTCCGCGATGGCCGGCCTGCTCAACCTGATGCCGCGCTATCTGCCCCGCTACGGCATGGCCCCGCAGTGGGCCCGCGCCGTGCGCCCCATGGTCATCGTGTTCACGCTGATCGCCTTCCTCGTCACCTGGATCTTCGACGCCGACGTCAACGCGCAGGGCGGTGCCTACGCCACGGGTGTGCTGGTCCTCATCAGCTCCGCCGCGATCGCCGTGACCATCGCCGCCCGCAAGGCCCGGCAGCGGAACTGGACCATCGCCTTCGCGGTCATCTCCGCGGTGTTCCTCTACACGACCGTCGCCAACGTCATCGAGCGTCCGGACGGCGTGAAGATCGGCGCCTGCTTCATCGCCGGCATCATCCTGGTCTCCCTGCTGTCACGGCTGGCCCGGGCGTTCGAGCTCCGCGTCACCAGCGTCACCCTGGACGACATGGCGGCACGCTTCGTCCGCGACATGGCCAGCCGCCGGATGCGGTTCATCGCCAACGAGCCCGACCGGCGCGACATCGCGGAATACCGCGACAAGATCGAGCAGATCCGGCACGACAACGACGTGCCCGGGCACGAGGACTTCGTCTTCGTCGAGGTGACGGTCACCGACCCGTCCGAGTTCGAGGCGGGCCTGACCGTACGCGGCGAGGTGCTCCACGACCGCTACCGCGTCCTGACCCTGGAGTCCTCCTCCATCCCCAACGCGCTGGCCGCCCTGCTCCTCCACGCACGGGACACGACCGGGCGCACCCCGCACATCTACTTCGAGTGGACCGAGGGCGGGCCCTTCGCCAACCTCCTGCGCTTCTTCCTGTTCGGCCAGGGCGAGGTCGCCCCGGTGACCCGCGAGGTCCTGCGCGAGGCGGAACCGGACCGGAAGCGGCGCCCGAGGGTGCACGTGGGCTGAGTCAGCGCGCCGCCCCGCGCCTGCCGAAGCGCCGGCGCGTACGACGTCGCCATATCGCGTCAAACCCTGCGGCCGGCCCCGCGGCCGCAGTTCCCCTCCCTCGCCCCTATCGTGACCGGCATGCAGTCCTACACGATCGGCCAGGCAGCACGGCTGCTCGGCGTGAGCCCCGACACCGCCCGGCGCTGGGCGGACGCCGGCCGCCTGACCACCCACCGCGACGAGACCGGGCGACGGCTCGTCGACGGACGGGACCTGGCCGCGTTCTCCGTGGAACTCGCCCGGTCCGGCACCGCCGAGGAGGACACCCCGTACACCTCGGCGCGCAACGCCTTCCCCGGCATCGTCACCGCGATCAAGCTCGGCGACGTCGCCGCCCAGGTCGAGATCCAGGCCGGCCCGCACCGGCTCGTCTCCCTGCTCACCCGCGAGGCCGTGGAGGAACTGGGGCTGGAGGTCGGCATGGAGGCGACGGCCCGGGTGAAGTCGACGAACGTGCACATCGACCGCACCTGACCACTCGGAGATACGCACATACACACCCACCACCCCCTTCGGCCTGGCTCATGCGATGCGACAGGAGACTTCTGCCTCGCAGATGCGTCAGTATGATCGGCGTATCGGAAGGGCCCTGCGGGCTCTTCCTCGCGCACACAGAGGGAGTGGCCACGAGATGACCCGTTCCGCGCACCGGACCCGCCGGACGCTCCAGGTCGCGGGTGTGTCGGCCGCCGCGCTGCTGACGCTGAGCGCCTGTTCCTCCTCCGCCACGAGTTCGGACAAGGGCTCCTCCTCGTCCCCGAAGCTCTCCGGCACGGTCACCGTCTTCGCCGCCGCCTCCCTGGAGGAGAGCTTCGAGGCCCTGGGCAAGACCTTCGAGAAGCAGTACCCTGGCACCAAGGTCGCGTTCAACTTCGGCGGCAGCGACACCCTCGCCGCCAGCATCACCGGCGGCGCCCCCGCCGACGTCTTCGCCGCCGCCAGCACCAAGACCATGGCGATCGTGGCGGACAAGGGGGACACGGCGGGCACCCCGGCCACCTTCGTCCGCAACCGGCTGGAGATCGCCACCCTGCCGGGCAACCCCGACAAGATCTCCTCCCTCGAGGACCTCACCGAGCCCGGTCTGAAGGTCGTCCTGTGCGACAGGACGGTTCCGTGCGGCGCCGCCGCCGAGAAGGCGCTGGACGCCGGCGGCCTGAAGCTCACCCCCGTCTCGTACGAACAGGACGTCAAGAGCGCCCTGACCAAGGTCGAACTGAAGGAGGCCGACGCGGCCGTCGTCTACCGGACCGATGTGCGCGCGGCGGGCGACAAGGTGGCGGGCGTGGAATTCCCCGAGTCGGCCGAGGCCGTCAACGACTATCCGATCGCCCGGCTCAAGAACGCCCCCAACCCCGGGACGGCGAAGGCCTTCATCGCCCTGGTCCGCTCCGCCGAGGGCCAGAAGGTGCTGTCCGGGGCCGGGTTCCTCAAGCCGTGACCGACACGCTGGAGAGCCGCCCCCGCCGCGACGGCCGCAGCGACCGCGACCGCCACCGCGGCCGGTACCGGCCGGTGCCGATCCCCCTGCTGGTGCCCGCCCTCGTCGGCCTGGCGTTCCTGCTCCTGCCCCTGGCCGCCCTGCTGATCCGGGCGCCCTGGCGCAGCCTTCCCGAGCAGCTGACCAGCGCGGAGGTGTGGGAGGCGCTCCGGCTGTCCCTCGTCTGCGCCACGGCCGCGACGGTGCTGAGCCTGGTCCTCGGGGTGCCCCTGGCCTGGCTGCTCGCCCGCACGCGCTTCCCGGGCCGCGGATTCGTGCGGGCCCTGGTCACCCTGCCGCTGGTGCTGCCGCCGGTCGTGGGCGGTGTCGCCCTGCTGCTCGCCTTCGGGCGCAACGGCGTCGTCGGCCAGTGGCTCGACGCCTGGTTCGGGATCACGCTGCCCTTCACGACGACGGGCGTGGTCCTCGCCGAGACCTTCGTGGCGATGCCGTTCCTCGTCATCAGCGTGGAGGGCACCCTGCGCGCCGCCGACCCGCGCTACGAGGAGGCCGCCACCACCCTGGGCGCCTCCCGCTTCACCGCCTTCCGCCGGGTCACCCTGCCGCTGATCGCGCCGGGCATCGCGGCCGGTGCGGTGCTGGCCTGGGCCCGGGCGCTGGGGGAGTTCGGCGCGACGATCACCTTCGCGGGCAACTTCCCGGGCCGGACGCAGACCATGCCCCTCGCGGTCTACCTCGCCCTCCAGAACGACCCGGCGGCGGCGATCGCCCTCAGCCTGGTGCTGCTGGCCGTGTCCATCGCCGTGCTGGCGGCCCTGCGGGACCGCTGGATGACGGCGTCGTGATGCCGTGGCCCGCCCCCTGACCTCCTGGACGTGATCCTCATGACCGAGACGACCGACCTCGGCGCATCGCCTCCCGGTCCGCTCCCCGAAGGCCTCGACGCCCGTCTCGTCGTCGACCGCGGCGCGTTCCGCCTCGACGTCACGCTCACCGCGGCGCCCGGCGACGTCGTCGCCCTGCTCGGACCCAACGGCGCCGGCAAGACCACGGCCCTGCGCGCACTGTCCGGCCTGATCCCGCTCACGTCCGGCCATCTGCGGCTGGACGGCACCCGGCTGGACGGCACGGCACCCGAGTCCCGTCCGGTCGGTGTCGTCTTCCAGGACTATCTGCTCTTCCCGCACCTGACCGCCCTGGACAACGTCGCCTTCGGGCCGCGCTGCCGGGGCGCCGGCAAGGCCGAGGCCCGTGCCCAGGCCGCCGAGTGGCTCGACCGCATGGGCCTCGCCGACCTCGCGGGGGCCAAGCCCCGCCGCCTCTCCGGCGGTCAGGCCCAGCGCGTGGCCCTGGCCCGTGCCCTGGCCACCCGGCCCCGGCTGCTGCTCCTGGACGAGCCGCTCGCCGCGCTCGACGCCCGTACCCGCCTGGAGGTGCGCGCCCAGCTCCGGCGCCACCTCGCCGAGTTCGAGGCGGTGGCCGTCCTCGTCACGCACGACCCGCTGGACGCCATGGTGCTGGCCGACCGCCTGGTCGTCGTCGAGGACGGCCGGGTCGTCCAGGAGGGCACGCCCTCCGACATCGCCCGCCACCCCCGCACGGACTACATCGCCCGGCTCGTCGGCCTCAACCTCTACAAGGGACGGGCCGAGGGCCACACGGTCCGTCTGGACGCGGGTCCGGGCATCACGACCACGGAGGAGCTGTCCGGCCCGGTCTTCGTGGCGTTCCCGCCGGGCGCGGTGACGCTGTACCGGGACCGCCCGACCGGCTCCAGCGCCCGCAACCTGTGGCACTGCGAGGTGGCCGGCCTGGAGACGCACGGCGACCAGATCCGCGCGGACCTGACCGGCGAGGTGGCCCTGACCGCCGACCTCACCACGGTCGCCGCGGCCGAACTCGACCTCCACCCCGGGGTCCCGGTGTGGGCGGCGGTCAAGGCGACGCAGACCCACGCATACCCGGCATGAGGGATGTGTCGGGCTACCGTGGCCCCCATGAGCCTGAGCATCCGCAACCAGCTCCCCGGCGTCGTCACGGCCGTCACGCCCGGCGAGGTCATGGCGACGGTCAGGGTCCGCCTCACCGGCGGCCAGGACCTCACCGCGGCGATCACCCGCGAGGCCACCGAGGATCTCCGCCTCGCTCCTGGCACCGCCGTGCGGGCCCTGGTGAAGTCCACGGAGATCTCGCTGGCCACCGCACCCGTCGAGGGCCTGTCCATCCGCAACCGGCTCGCGGGCACGGTCCAGGACGTCACGGCCGGCGACGCGATGGCCTCGGTCCGCGTCACCGTCGAGGACGGCGCCCTGACCGCCGCGATCACCAAGGACGCCGCGGACGACCTCGCCCTGTCGCCCGGAACACCGGTGGTCGCCCTGATCAAGTCGACCGAGGTCGCACTCGCCACCCCATGACGGGAGGGGCCCCACATCGCGGAGCCCCTCCCACGGACCGGCGTTCGCCGGATCAGTCCTCGTACGCGTCCAGCGGCGGGCAGGAGCAGACCAGGTTCCGGTCGCCGAAGGCCTGGTCGATGCGGCGCACCGGCGGCCAGTACTTGTCGGCGGCCGAGACCCCGGCCGGGAAGACGGCCTCCTCACGGCTGTAGGCGTGCTCCCACTCCCCGGCGAGCGCGCCGGCGGTGTGCGGGGCGCCGCGCAGCGGGTTGTCCTCGGCGGGCCACTCACCGGAGCCGACCTTCTCGATCTCCGCGCGGATGGCGATCATCGCGTCGCAGAACCGGTCCAGCTCGCTCAGGTCCTCCGACTCGGTCGGCTCGATCATCAGCGTCCCGGCCACCGGGAACGACATCGTCGGCGCGTGGAAGCCGTAGTCGATGAGCCGCTTGGCCACGTCGTCGACGCTCACGCCGGTCGCCTTGGTCAGCGGCCGCAGGTCGATGATGCACTCGTGCGCGACGAGCCCGCCCGGGCCGGTGTACAGCACCGGGTAGTGCGGCTCCAGGCGCTTGGCGATGTAGTTGGCGCTGAGCACCGCCACCTGCGTGGCCCGCTTCAGCCCCTCGCCGCCCATGAGCCGGACGTACGCCCAGGAGATCGGCAGGATCCCGGCGGAGCCCCAGGGCGCCGCGGAGATGGGCCCGACGCCCGTCTCGGGGCCGGCCTCGGGCTGCAGCGGGTGGTTCGGCAGGTAGGGCGCGAGGTGCTCGCGCACCGCGACCGGACCGACGCCGGGACCGCCGCCGCCGTGCGGGATGCAGAAGGTCTTGTGCAGGTTCAGGTGCGAGACGTCCCCGCCGAAGTGCCCGGGCTTGGCGAGCCCCACGAGCGCGTTGAGGTTGGCCCCGTCGACGTAGACCTGCCCGCCCGCCTCGTGCACCTGCGCGCAGATCTCGGAGACGTGCTCCTCGAACACGCCGTGCGTGGACGGGTACGTGATCATCAGCACCGCCAGCTCGTCGCGGTACTGCTCGATCTTCGCCCGCAGGTCCTCGACGTCGATCTCGCCGTCCTCGGCGGTCTTCACGACGACGACCTTCATGCCCGCCATCACCGCGCTCGCGGCGTTGGTGCCGTGCGCGGACGAGGGGATGAGGCACACCGTGCGCTGCTCGTCCCCGTTGGCCCGGTGGTACCCGCGGACGGCGAGCAGCCCGGCCAGCTCACCCTGCGATCCGGCGTTCGGCTGGAGGGACACCTTGTCGTACCCGGTGACCTCGGCGAGCCGGTCCTCCAGCTCGTGGATGAGCGTGAGGTAGCCCTGGGCCTGCTCGGCGGGCGCGAAGGGGTGCAGCTGCCCGAACTCGGGCCAGGTGACCGGCTCCATCTCGGTGGTCGCGTTGAGCTTCATCGTGCAGGAGCCCAGCGGGATCATGCCGCGGTCGAGCGCGTAGTCCCGGTCGGCCAGCCGGCGCAGATAGCGCAGCATGGCGGTCTCGGAGCGGTGCTGGTGGAAGACCGGGTGCGTGAGGTAGTCGTCGGTGCGCAGCAGCCCGGCCGGAAGCCCGTCCTCCGCGGCGGCGTCCAGCGCCTCGATGACCCCCTCGACACCGAAGGCCGCCCACACCGCCCGCAGCTGGGCGCGCGTGGTGGTCTCGTCGCAGGCGATCGAGACGTGATCGGCGTCGACGAGCCGGAGGTTGACCCCGTTCTCCTGCGCGGCGGCCACGACGTCGGCGGCCCGGCCCTCGACGCGCACGGTCAGGGTGTCGAAGTAGGAGCCGTGCACGACCTCGACGCCGCCGTCCGCGAGCCCGGCGGCCAGGACCGTGGCGTACCGGTGGGTGCGCCGCGCGATGCCCTTCAGGCCCTCCGGGCCGTGGTAGACGGCGTACATGCCGGCCATGACGGCGAGCAGCACCTGCGCCGTGCAGATGTTGCTGGTCGCCTTCTCGCGGCGGATGTGCTGCTCTCGGGTCTGCAGCGCCAGCCGGTAGGCCCTGTTCCCGTCGGCGTCCACGGACACGCCGACGAGCCGCCCGGGCAGGCTGCGCGCCATCTTCTCCTGGACGGCCATGTAGCCGGCGTGCGGCCCGCCGAAGCCCATCGGCACACCGAAGCGCTGGGTCGTCCCGACCGCGATGTCCGCGCCCAGCTCACCGGGCGACTTCAGCAGCGTCAGCGCGAGCAGGTCGGCGGCGACGATGACGAGCGCCCCGAGCTCGTGCGCCTGGTCGATGACCGGCTTGATGTCCCGTACGGCACCGGAGGCGCCCGGGTACTGGATCAGCACGCCGTTGATCTCGCGTTCGGCGACCTCGGCCGGGATGCCGTCGGTGAGGTCGGCGACGACGACCTCGACGCCGGTCGGCTCGGCCCGGGTCTGGATCACCGCGATGGTCTGCGGCAGCGCGTCCGCGTCGACCAGGAACAGGCCCTTCTTGTTCTTGCCCATACGCCGCGACAGCGCCATGGCCTCGGCGGCCGCGGTGCCCTCGTCCAGCAGGGAGGCACCGGAGGTCGGCAGTCCGGTCAGGTCGGCGACCATGGTCTGGAAGTTGAGCAGCGCCTCGAGCCGCCCCTGCGAGATCTCCGGCTGGTACGGCGTGTAGGCCGTGTACCAGGCCGGGTTCTCCATGACGTTGCGCAGGACGACCGGCGGGGTGAACGTGCCGTAGTAGCCGAGGCCGATCATGGAACCGAGGACCTGGTTGCGGTCGGCGAGGGAACGCAGCTCGGCGATCACCTCGGCCTCGCTGCGCGCGCTCGGCAGGTCGAGGGCCTCGGTGCTCTTGATCACGGCCGGGACGGCGGCGGACGTCAGCTCGTCCAGCGAGCCGTAGCCGACCTGCGCGAGCATCTTGGCGCAGGCCTCGTGGTCGGGCCCGATGTGGCGCTGCTCGAAGGGGACTGCCTCTTCGAGCTCGGAGAGCGGAATGCGGTGGGCGGTCATTTGCGGAGGCCTCCTGGTCACACGACCTTCGAGGGGCACCACGGCGCGGGTACCCGGACGGCCTCCCCCTCTGTCATCTCAACCTGAGAGCTTCACCGGATCGCCCGAAGGCCTCCGGCTTTCACCGTCGGTGAGAGCGGAAACCGTCGAGACCCGCTCTGCTTTCCAGAGTGACCTCGTCCGTGCGGTACGTGAGCCTGAGAGATTCCGGGGAGGATTTGCTCCTTCGGCGCCTCCGGTGGTGTCCGGAGGACTCTCCCGCACGGGGTCAACAGCCGCTGCCAGCGTACCAGCGAGGTCAACGCACGAACCTTCGAGTGGCCGCCTCTACGATTGTGCCGTTTTGTAGTGATTACGGATGAGTTGCGACCCTGTGGAGGGCCCGTGCGTACCGATATCGATCCGCGCAACCTGATCGGCCGCAAGGCATTCGACCGCAACGGCACCAGGATCGGCACGATCGACGAGGTGTACCTCGACGACGCCACCGGCGAGCCCGAGTGGGCGGCCATACGGACCGGCCTGTTCAGCAGGGACGCGTTCGTCCCCCTGGAGCCCAGCGAACTGATCGACGGCGCCCTCCACGTGCCCTTCGACCGCGCCCTGATCAAGGACGCCCCCGACTTCGGCGTCGGCCGCCACCTCTCCCCGGAGCAGGAACTCCAGCTCTACCACCACTACGGCCTCGACATCGCCGCTCCTCCCCCGCTCCCGGACCACAGCTTCGGCAAACTGGCAGGCACAGACGAGCCGACCTCCTGAAGCCCGCCCAGCCGCAGGCAACCCTTCCTGCCGCGCCCTTCCGCCCTGCTGCCGGGCCATCTCGCGGGCCGTCGAGGGCCCGCTCCCTACGCCGACGACGCCCCCGCCTGCGCATCCCCGGCACCAGGCACGCCACAGGCCTCACCGCCGCCGCCCTCAGCCGAAGCGGACCCGGCACCCCCAGCCCCCTCGGATCTTCGTAACACCAGCGGCAACGGATCCGCCGGCTCCAGATCGGGATCGTCCACCCGGAAGGTCCGCACCCGCCCGGGCGCCGAACCGGGCGTCTCGAACCGTACGGTCACCCGCCCCAGACCACTGCCCTGCACCCACCCGTGCCCGTACTCGGCGTGCCGCACGTCGTGCCCGGCGGGCCACCGCCGCTCGGCGAGGGCCGGCTGCACCTCGGCCTGCGCCGCGACGTCTTCCTCGACCGGCCCCTCCGCGACGGCCCGCTCCCCCGCCGCCTGCGCGAAGAGGTCTTCCTGCGTGTAGTCGGCGAGCCCGCTGACCCCGACCCCGAGCAGCCGCACCCCGCCCGTCGTGTCGACCGAGTCCAGCAGCCGGGCCGCCGCCTCACGGATCACCGCGGGGTCGTCCGTGGGCCCGCGCAGCGTCTCGGAGCGGGTGAGCGTCGAGAAGTCGTACCGCCGCACCTTGAGCACGATGGTCCGCCCGGACATCCCGGCCCCCCGCAGCCGCCGCACGCACCGGTCGGCGAGGCGCTGCACCTCCAGCCCGACCCGCACCCGGTCGTGGATGTCCACGTCGTAGGTGTCCTCGACCGACACCGACTTCGCCTCCCGCTCCGCCACCACGGGCCGGTCGTCCCGCGCCAGCGCCATGGCGTAGAGGCCGTGTCCGTGCGCCTTCCCGAGCAGCCGGACCAGTTCGTCCTCACCCGCCTCGACGATCTCCTCGACCGTGGTGATCCCGGCCCGCCGCAGGTGGTCGCCCGTCGCCGGCCCCACCCCGGGCAGCGTCCGCACCGACATCGGCCCGAGCATGACCCGCTCGGTGCCCGGCTCGATCACGACCAGCCCGTCGGGCTTGGCCTGCTCCGAGGCGATCTTCGCGAGCATCTTGGAGGCGGCGAGCCCCACCGACCCGGTGACCCCCGTGGCGGCCTGGATGTCGGCGCGCAGCCGCGCCCCGACCAGACGCGCCGACTGCTCGTCCCAGGCCGCTCCGCCGGCCTCCAGGTCCACGAACGCCTCGTCCAGGCTCAGCGGCTCCACCAACGGCGACAGCGCGCGCAGCAGCTCCATCACCCGCTCGCTGATCGCCCGGTAGAGCCCGAAGCGCGGCACCAGGTACGCCGCGTTGGGCGCGAGCCGCCGGGCCTGCCCCATGGGCATCGCCGAATGCACCCCGAAGACCCGTGCCTCGTACGACGCCGTGGCGACCACACCCCGGGGTCCGAGGCCGCCGACGACCACGGCCTTCCCGCGCAGGCTCGGCTTGGAGGCCTGCTCCACCGAGGCGAAGAAGGCGTCCATGTCGAGATGCAGGATCGTGGGCGCGGTTCTCACATCTCCGATGCTGCCCTACGCCACTGACAACGCCCCCGGCAACCGCTCGAACCACGCCGACGGCAAGCGCTTGCAGCGCGGCGCGGAAACGTCCCGCCTCCTGCGGCCACAGCCGACCCGGGGTTCAGACAGCCCGGTTCCGCCGTCGCGCCAGCTCGTCCGCCGGGTTGGGTCCGACCAGCGTCTCGCCGGTGTCGATCCGCTCCCCGTGCAGCTGGGACAGCGCGCTCTCGACGTCCCGCCACACCACGCCCACGGCGATCCCGAAGACACCCTGCCCGCCTTGGAGCAGGGCGTGGACCTCGTCCGGCGAGGTGCACTCGTACACCGTCGCGCCGTCGCTCATCAGCGTCATCCGCTCCAGGTCGCGGAAACCGCGTTCTCTGAGGTGCTGGACGGCTGTGCGGATGTTCTGCAGCGACACACCGGTGTCGAGGAACCGCTTGACGATCTTCAGGACGACGACGTCCCGGAAGCTGTACAGCCGCTGCGTCCCGGACCCGTAGGCGGGGCGCACGCTCGGCTCGACGAGACCCGTGCGGGCCCAGTAGTCCAGCTGCCGGTAGGTGATACCGGCGGCGGCGCATGCCGTGGGACCTCGATAGCCGATCTGCTCGGACGCCATGGACGTCGTCCCTCCGCTGCTCGGCACGGCCGTAGGTCGCTGCGGAGCGTGGTCGGCCGCGCCGCCGGGCTGGGAGTATCCCCCGCTCGAGCGGAACTGAGAGCCGGGGGGAGGGTACGGACCGCTCGCCCTGAGACTGCGCTCGGGGCCGCCCCCAGCCGTACCGTCGCCGCTGCTTCTCACGCCGACCTCCGTCCTTGACCTGCCTTCTCGACGGTAGGCAGTCACCAGGGGTGCGTCAACGATCGCCACACTCGCCACGCCGAGTGATAATCACCCTAGGAGTGGTTTCCCGTGCCCCACCGCGGGGAAAGGCTAGCCGAATGCCTTCGGCCCGGGCCGCGTGACGCTCTCACTCGCCCCGGGCACATGCGGGCATTTCACCCGGACAACGCGACGGGCGACCCCGCCGCGGACCACATCGTCCGCCGGGCCGCCCACACGTCTTCTCACCGACCGCTGGTGTTCCCGCCCGTCCGGTACCCACCGGACCGGGGGTCACTGGCTGCTGCTGCCGAAGTCCTCCGGGGAGATCTGGTCGAGGAACTCGCGGAACTTCTCCACTTCGTCCTCCTGCTCGTCCGGAATCGCGATACCGGCGTCGTCGAGCACTGTGTCGCTGCCGTAGATCGGCGTCCCGGTGCGCAGGGCGAGCGCTATGGCGTCGGACGGGCGGGCACTCACCTCGACGCCGCTGGCGAAGACCAGCTCCGCGTAGAAGACGCCCTCACGCAGGTCCGTGATGCGTACCTCCGTGAGCTCCTGGCCGACGGCCTCCAGCACGTCCTTGAACAGGTCGTGGGTCAGCGGCCGCGCGGGAGCCATGCCCTGCTGGGCGAAGGCGATCGCCGTCGCCTCCCCCGGTCCGATCCAAATGGGGAGGTACCGGTCGCCTCCCACTTCACGCAGCAGCACGATCGGTTGGTTGGAGGGCATTTCGACCCGGACACCTACGACATCGAGCTCGTTCACACAGCAACCCTAGGCCGTGCTCGGGATGTTTGGGTAGTCGGGCCGGGATCGGGCACCTGATCCGGCCCCCTGCGAAGCCGGCCGCCTCACGGCAGCCGCACCCCGAGCGCGGTCTGCACGAGCGCCGCGTGCAGCTTCACCGTGAGCCCCGCCAGCTCCTTGGCGCGGGCCTCGGCGTGAGCCCTGGTCTGCGGGTTCCGGTGCCGCCTCAGCGGAGCCACGACCTGGTCCACGAGCCCGGCCTCCCGGTCGGCGGCGGCCTTCATCACCCGCAGGTGCCGCGGCTCGATCCCGAACCGCCCGAGCTCGACGACGAGCGAGGCCACCGTGACCGCCTCGGCGTCGTACGCCCCGTCCTCCAGTGGAGTGACGAGCCCGTACGACTCCCACTCCCTGAGCTCCTCCTCCTCGACCCCGGCGGCGGCGAGCAGCTCGGCACGCCCGATCCTGGCGGCCGTGGGCCCCTCGGTCGGCTCGGGCGCGGCCTCACCCTCCCGCTGACGGCCCAGCGCCGGCAGCGGTACCGCCTCACCGCGCTCCATGGCCTCCAAGTGCTCCCGGATCACCTTCAGGGGCAGATAGTGGTCCCGCTGCATCCTCAGGACGTGGCCGAGGCGCTCGACGTCGTGGGCGCTGAACTTGCGATACCCCGAGGGGGTCCGCTGCGGCTCGATGAGCCCCTCCGACTCCAGAAAACGGATCTTGGAGATGGTGACTTCGGGAAACTCGTCGCGCAGCACGTTCAGCACCGTGCCGATGCTCATCAGCCCACTGTCCGTGGCGGCGGCGCCGTGCCCGGCACCGCCGCTCGGTGTTCGAAGCATGGACCTTCCCTGACGGATGGACCTTCGCTGGGGGTCGCCCGGGACCGGACCCGGGTCAGTAGCCCCGCTGGCTGGCGTAGAAGACCAGCCGGTACTTGCCGATCTGCACCTCGTCACCGTTGTTCAGGGCGACCTGGTCGATCCGCTCGCGGTTCACGTACGTGCCGTTCAGGCTGCCCACGTCGGCCACCGTGAACGAGCCGTCCTGACCGCGGCGGAACTCCACGTGCCGCCGGGAGACCGTCACGTCGTCCAGGAAGATGTCGCTCTGCGGGTGACGCCCGGCCGTGGTCAGGTCGCCGTCCAGCAGGAAGCGGCTGCCCGAGTTCGGCCCGCGCCGCACGACCAGGAGCGCGGAGCCCAGCGGCAGCGCGTCGACGGCGGCCTGCGCTTCGGGGGACAGCATCGGCATCTGCGTCTGGCCGGTGGTCTCGCTGTCGTAGGCCTCGAGCCCGGAGATGGAGATCGTGGACGTCGTCTCGGACGGGCGCTCCGCCGCCGCCCCGGCCCGCAGCGGCGCGCCGCAGTTCGAGCAGAAACGGCTGTTCTCCGCGTTGCGGTTACCGCACCTCGTACACACCAGGGCCGACATCGGATCCTCCTGCCGCGGCTGCCCACCGGGAGCATTGGACGCATACGGGTCGGAGAACCCTCCACCCGCTCCTGAGGCTGACGGTTGGCCGAAACCTATGCCGCCGGGCTGCGCAGGGTCAACCGACGGCGCGCCCTGACCTCCGGAAATGTCCCCGCCCGGACCACCGACCTGGTCACGGAACAGCGGCCGCTGGCCTTCCGCGTCAGGCTGTGCGCGATGACGAGCGGTCGCGTTGTCGCTGCCCTCTCGCGCGCTCTTGCCGAACAACTTCGCAAACAACTTCACGGGCGATTCCCCTTGACCGAAACAGACCCGCCCGTGGGGCAGGACGAACCCTGACTGAACACTCTGACCGACCCGGACATCCTGACAACGTCCGTCTGCACCAGACAGTTTCCACCACGCACCACCCATTCGGTGCGCCGACCCCCCGCAACCTCATGCCCTCGCCGGACGCCGCCCATGCACCCCCGGTTCACCGCGAGGACGACCGAGCGTAGTCAGGCCGCTTCGCCGCTCGCAAGGCGTCCACGACGATCTTGGTCGACCGCTCGATCGTGGCGGTGGCCTGTT
The DNA here is from genome assembly GCF_040645895.1 of Streptomyces olindensis. NCBI lineage: Bacteria > Bacillati > Actinomycetota > Actinomycetes > Kitasatosporales > Streptomycetaceae > Streptomyces > Streptomyces olindensis. Next base: position 131,466 of record NZ_JBEYZD010000020.1, read on the forward strand.
CCTTCTCGAGAGTCTGCACCACGCCTCCGGGGATGTTGAGCGCCGGCTCGAGGTCCTGCGGCTTGCCGATGACCTTGAAACGATAGGGCGCGGTGATCTTGTTCCCGTCGACGCTGACACCCTTGCCCGAGTCCGCGAGGTACGTCCCGGCGACGACCCGCACGCCGTTCACCTGGATCGCCTCCGCACCCGCCGCGCGCAGCTCCTGGATCGCGTCGAGCAGCATGTCCGCTTCGACCGTCCCCTTCGTGTCCTCGATGGTCATGGTGATGCCGGGCCCCTGCGCGGCCACGGTGCCCGCGAGGATGCCGAGTTGCCTCTCCTTCTCGATCGTCTGCTTCCGGGCCTCCTCGGCCTGGTCCGAGCTGTTCTCCAGCTCGTCGCGCTGCTTCTCGAGACCCTGCTTCTCGTCCTCAAGACGCTGTGTGCGGTCATCCAGTTCATCGAGGATCCGGACGAGATCCTCCTGTCGCGCACCGCGCAGGGCACTGTCGCTGTCACTGTTCGAGGCCACCTGCACGGCCAGGCCGAAGCCGAGACCGAACAGCAGGACCGCGACGATGAGTTGAGCCCGTGACAGCCGCGGCGGCCACAACCCCTGCACCAGCCGCTGCCGACCGGTCAGCCGCGGCTCGGGATCCTCCGCCTCCGGTTCGGGCTCCGGAGCCTCCTGGGCGGCGGGGACCGACGCGGACACCTCCCGGGGCAGTTCCTTGCGCAGCCCGCTCCCGGACCCGCGGCGCTCCTCGCGCTGCTCCTCGCTCGTGTCGCCGTGCTCCTCGGCCCGCTTGGCGTCGTGCTCCTCGGCGCGCTTGTCGTCGTGCTCGCTCATCGGCCTCACGCCCGGAACACGTGCCGGCGGATCGCCGCGGCGTTGGAGAAGATCCGGATGCCGAGGACGACCACCACACCGGTAGACAGCTGGGCACCCACGCCCAACTTGTCGCCCAGGAACACGATCAGTGCGGCCACGACGACGTTCGACAGGAACGACACCACGAAGACCTTGTCGTCGAAGATCCCGTCGAGCATGGCCCGCAGTCCGCCGAAGACGGCGTCGAGCGCCGCCACGACGGCGATCGGCAGATAAGGCTCGACCACCGCCGGAACCTCAGGCCGGACCAACAGGCCGGCCACGACTCCCACGACGAGGCCCAGTACGGCGATCACGATGTGCCCTTCTCGCTCTTCTCAGTGCTCGGCTGTGCTGTACGTACGATCACACTCGGTGCGGCAGGCAGCCGGAGGTCGTCCTCCGCGGAAATCGCCGTCCTGATGCCGTAGCTCTCCTGCAGCGCGTTGAGGTACAGCCCGTCCGCGCTGTTCTGGAACCGAGTGCTCAGCCGCTGCCCGTCCCCCACCGCGAGCACCGTGTACGGCGGCACCAGCGGCTTGTTGTCGACCAGTATCGCGTCTCCCGCGGCCCTGATCGCGGACAGCGCCGTCAGCCGCTGCCCGTTGATGGAGATCGCCTCGGCGCCCGACTCCCACAGCCCGTTGACCACGCGCTGCATGTCCCGGTCGCGCACCCGTCCGGTGTCGGAGAACCCGGAGTTCTCACGGGCGTCACCGTCACCGCCCGCGGCGACTTCCTTGGCGTCGTTCACCACGAGCTTCACACCGGGACCGTGCACCCCCACGGCGCCCGACAGGATGCCCACCAGTTCCGACCGGGCACTGCCCCCGCTGTGCTTCAGGGCCTCGCGCTGCCGCGCGCTCACGTCCTCGCGCAGCTCGTCGACGGAGTCCTCCAGCTTGTCCGCCGCCTCGGTCTCCCGGTCGATGCGGTCGACCAGCTCCTCCCGCTCCTTGGCCACGACCGGAGCGGCGACCCGCGCCTGCGCCGCCCCGACGGTCACGACGAGGGCCGCGAGCACCAGGCCTGCGGCGAGTCCCAGCTTCGCCCTGAGGGTCTTCGGCATGCCGGCGTCGCCCGCGGCCCTCTTCCGAGCGGCGGCCTCGGCGTATCCGTCGTCGAGGCTGTGGTCCATGACGTTGGTGATCAACGACATGGACGCATCCGGGCGCCGGGGCCGCGTGGGTGTGCTCCGAATGGGGGGTTGCTGCGGCATGCCGCACATCGTCGCACGTCGCGGCCACTACCTCCGAACGGCCCCACCGGCGTGCCGGACAGGCCCCGTTGGGGACACTTGTCCGGCACGCACGCGTCCAGCCCGTTCTACCGGCCGGCGCTGTCCACGACCGCCGACCACTCGTCGAGCAGGGCCTGCGCGGAGGCGTCGTCCGGCCCCTCGGCCCACAGGTGGGTCACGGCCTCGGCCGGGTCCGGCAGCACCATCACCCAGCGCCCGTCGGTCTCCACCACACGCACCCCGTCCGTGGTGTCCACGAAGCGGTCTCCGGCCGCTTCGACGACCCGCCGCATCACCAGGCCCTTGACGGCCCACGGGGTTGCCAGATCCCGCTTCAGGACGTGCGCCCGCGGGATCCGCGCGTCGATCTGGCTGAGCGTGAGCTGCGTCCGCGCCACGAGCCCGATGAGCCGCACGAAGGCCGCGGTGGCGTCGTACACGCTGCTGAACTCGGGGACGATGAAACCGCCCTTGCCGTCACCGCCGAAGATCGTCCCTTCCTCACCGCCCACGCGCGTGAGGTCGTCCGGAGAGGTGGTCGTCCACTCGACCTGGGTCCCGTGGTACGCCGCCACCTGCTCGGCGATCCGAGTCGTGGTCACCGGCAGCGCGACCCTGCCGCTGCGCCGCTCGGCAGCGACGAGGTCCAGCATGACGAGCAGCGCCCGGTCGTCCTCGATGATCCGCCCCTTCTCGTCGACGAGCGAGAGCCGCTCACCGACGGGGTCGAACCGCACACCGAAGGCGGCTCCCGAGGACGCCACGATCTCCCCGAGCCGCACCATGCCCGACCGCCGCATGTCTGCCGTCTCGGTCGGCCGGGACTCGTCGAGGCCGGGATTGATCGTCAGCGAGTCGACGCCGAGCTTCCCGAGGAGGCTCGGCAGCACGAGCCCCGCACTGCCGTTGGACGCGTCCACGACCACCTTCAGCCCGGAATCGGCGATCCCGGTGGTGTCGACGTTCCGCAGCAGGGACCCGGTGTACGAGTCGAAGACACTGGCCGGGAAGTGCAGGTCACCGATCTCCCCGGGGAAGGCACGCCGGTACTCCTGGCGCGCGAACACCCGGTCCAGCTTCCGCTGACTGCCCTGCGAGAGGTCCGCGCCCTGCCCGTCGAAGAACATGATGTCGACGGAGTCCGGCACCCCGGGCGTGGTACGGATCATGATCCCGCCCGCGCTGCCCCGGGCGGTCTGCTGCCGCGCCACCGGCAGCGGCACGTTCTCCAGGTCCCGCACGTCGATGGCACTGGCCTGCAGCGCGGAGATCACCGCTCGCTTCAGCGCACGGGCACCACGCGAGTGGTCACGGGCCGTCGTGACGGTCGAACCCTTCTTGAGGGTCGTCGCGTAGGCACCCGCAAGGCGCACCGCCAGTTCCGGCGTGATTTCCACGTTGAGGATTCCGGACACACCACGGGCACCGAAGAGGTGCGCCTGTCCCCTGGACTCCCAGATCACCGAGGTGTTGACGAAGGCGCCGGCCTCGATGGTCTTGAACGGGTAGACCCGCACATTGCCCTGAACGATCGATTCTTCACCGATCAGGCACTCATCGCCGATGACCGCGCCGTCCTCGATCCGCGCGGCGCGCATGATGTCGGTGTTCTTTCCGACCACGCAGCCGCGCAGATTGCTGTGCGGCCCCACGTAGACGTTGTCGTGAACGACGGCCTTGTGCAGGAAAGCGCCGCTCTTGACGACCACGTTGGAACCCACGACGGTGTGCTCGCGGATTTCCGCGCCGGCTTCGACCTTGGCGTAGTCACCGATGTAGACGGGCCCGCGGAGAACGGAGTCGGGATGCACCTCGGCGCCCTCGGCGACCCATACTCCCGGGGAGATCTCGAACCCGTCGATGTCGACGTCGACCTTGCCCTCCAGGACATCGGCCTGCGCCTTCACATAGCTCTCGTGGGTGCCGACGTCCTCCCAGTACCCCTCGGCCACATAGCCGTAGATCGGCTTGCCTTCCTTCATCAGCTGCGGGAAGACGTCGCCGGACCAGTCGACGGGCACATCGGGCTCGACGTAGTCGAAGACCTCGGGCTCCATCACATAGATGCCGGTGTTCACCGTGTCGGAGAAGACCTGGCCCCAGGTGGGCTTCTCGAGGAAGCGCTCCACCTTGCCTTCCTCGTCGACAATGGTGATGCCGAATTCCAGTGGATTGGGTACACGCGTCAGACAGACCGTGACCAGGGCGCCCTTTTCCTTGTGGAAATTGATCAGCTCTGTGAGGTCGAAGTCCGTCAGAGCATCGCCGGAGATGACGAGGAAAGCATCGTCCTTCAACGCCTCTTCGGCGTTCTTGACGCTTCCGGCGGTACCGAGTGGCTTCTCCTCATTGGCATAGGTGAGCTCCATACCGAGCTCTTCGCCGTCACCGAAGTAGTTCTTGACGAGCGAGGCCAGGAACTGGACAGTCACGACTGTTTCGTTGAGCCCATGCCTTTTGAGCAGCCTCAGAACGTGCTCCATGATCGGGCGGTTGGCCACAGGCAGGAGCGGCTTGGGCATGCTTGAGGTCATGGGGCGAAGGCGCGTGCCTTCGCCTCCGGCCATCACGACGGCCTTCATGTCGGAAGCGTCCTCCTCGAAGAGACGACGGTCTAGCCGACTTCACTCGCGAGGATTGTCCCGCACTTTTCGACCACGGGCCATCGCACCGCGCTGGTCGGGTCAATCCGCGAGTTCAATCGGCCATGGAGTCCGCACGGACCAGGCGGCGGACTTGTACCACGTAGAGGACTCCTGCCCACCAGTACAGCGTTGTACCCCATCCGGCGAACGCCCATCCGAAAATAGCAGCCAGTGACGAGATCCAACCACTTCCGTCGCTGAGCAGGAGCAAGGGGAAGGCATACATCAAGTTGAAGGTTGCGGCCTTGCCGAGGAAGTTCACCTGGGGTGGCGGATAGCCGTGCCGGCGGAGGATGCCCACCATCACCAGCAGAACCAGCTCTCGCGCCAGAAGTACGGCGGTCAACCACAGGGGGAGAATCTCGCGCCAGGTGAGGCCGACCAATGTCGAGAGAATGTAGAGCCGGTCGGCGGCGGGATCGAGGAGCCGGCCGAGGCTGCTGATCTGGTTCCAGCGCCGCGCGAGCTTGCCGTCCAGGTAGTCACTGATGCCGCTCAGTGCGAGTACCAGGAGGGCCCAGCCGTCACTCTTGGGCCCACCGAACTCAGGCCGCAAAATGAGCCACAGGAAGAGTGGCACGCCGACGAGCCGCGCCATGCTGAGGATGTTCGGGATGGTGAGCACACGGTCCGTCTGGACGCGAGTCTCCTGAACCTCCACCCGGGGGCCTCCTGTGGGAAACGTGCCAACGATGCCCCCTGACCTTACCTCAACGCAAAAAAGCTCTGGCTCTCGGGCTGTGTACCCAAGAGCCAGAGCTCTAAAAGGAGTTCGGCGGCGTCCTACTCTCCCACAGGGTCCCCCCTGCAGTACCATCGGCGCTGTAAGGCTTAGCTTCCGGGTTCGGAATGTAACCGGGCGTTTCCCCTACGCTATAACCACCGAAACACTATGAAACTGTGAACGCCACACCGCCAAAAAAAGCGGGGCTGTTCGTGGTTTCAGAACCAACACAGTGGACGCGAGCAACTGAGGACAAGCCCTCGGCCTATTAGTACCGGTCAACTCCACACGTTACCGTGCTTCCATATCCGGCCTATCAAC